>CAXTPH010000333.1:0-2721 GCA_964245955.1 uncultured Sphingomonadaceae bacterium
GGCGGCGGCGAGCTGCCCCGCCATCGGGTAGCCCATGACGCCGAGGCCGATGAAACTGATCTTGCTCATGCTCGCGGGTGTTAGCCGCGGTGGCGGCGAAGTCCAGCACTTGCCGACGGCGGGCCTCCACGCGCGCGATGTGTCGCCATCGCGGCTGTTGCCGAACCGCCGCCACTATCGCTGCCAAAGGTTCAGCCGCTTCTGCACGCCGGTCGCCGCGCACGCTGGCAAGACTCGGCCATCCGGGATAAGACGCGCCGCATGACCGCACTCGCCGCCCTGTCGCCCGCCCTTCCCCTCCCGATCGGCTATGCCGACGTCCTCGCCGCGCGCGCGGCGATTGCCGACGCGGTGATCCGCACCCCCTGCCTCCACAGCCGGACGCTGTCGGAGATGACCGGGGCCGAGGTCTGGCTCAAGTTCGAGAATCTCCAGTTCACCGCTGCCTACAAGGAGCGCGGCGCGCTCAACAAATTGCTGTCGCTCGACGCCGACCAGCGCCAGCGCGGCGTCATCGCGGCGTCGGCCGGCAACCATGCACAGGGCCTCGCCTACCACGCCAAGCGCCTCGGCATTCCGACGACGATCGTCATGCCGCGCCATGCGCCGGCGGTGAAGGTCCGCCAGACCGAGGGCCACGGCGCCACCGTCATCCTCCACGGCGAGAGCTTCGACGACGCGGCCGCACACGCGCACAAGCTGACCGGCGAACGCCACCTGACCTACGTGCCCGCGTTCGACGACGCGCTGATCATGGCGGGTCAGGGCACCGTCGCGCTCGAGATGCTCGAGGACGTTCCCGGCCTCGACACGCTGATCGTGCCGATCGGCGGTGGCGGCCTGATCTCGGGCATGGCGACGGTGGCGAAGGCGCTCCGGCCCGAGATGTTGGTCGTTGGGGTCGAGGCCGAGCTCTACCCGTCGATGTACGCCAAGCTCAACGGCCAGACGATGCCGTGCGACGGCGACACGCTCGCCGAGGGTATCGCCGTCAAGGTGCCGGGCGAGCTGACCTACCAGGTGGTCAAGGCACTGGTCGACGACATCGTCCTCGTCGGCGAGCGCGACCTCGAGCGCGCGGTATCGCTGCTGCTGACGATCGAGAAAACCGTGGTCGAGGGCGCGGGCGCAGCGGGCCTCGCGGCGCTGCTCGCCAACGCGCAGACGTTCCGCGGGCGCACGGTCGGGCTCGTCCTCTGCGGCGGCAACATCGACACGCGGCTGCTGGCGAACGTCCTGCTGCGCGACCTCGCGCGGTCGGGACGGCTGGCGCGGCTGCGCATCCGGCTGAAGGATCGCCCGGGGCAGCTGTTCGAAGTCGCGCGCGTGTTCGACCGGCTGCAGGTCAACATCCTCGAGGTCTATCACCAGCGGGTGTTCACCACGCTGCCGGCCAAGGGCCTGATCACCGAGATCGAGTGCGAGACGCGCGACCGTGACCATCTCGACCGGCTGATCGAGGCACTGCGGGCCAGCGGGTACGATGTCCGCCAGGTCGAACTCGATTAACGCTACCGATTTGCCCGCGACTGCCGCATATTAGGGCGTGACCGATCAAAGCTTCCGCTTTCCCCGCTTCTTCGTGACCGCGCCGTCGCCGTGCCCGTACATCCCGGGCCGCGTCGAACGGAAGGTGTTCACCGAGCTCAAGGGGCCCGACGCCGCGACGATGAACGAGGCGCTGAGCCGGATCGGCTTCCGCCGCAGCCAGAACGTCGTCTATCGCCCGAGCTGCGACGGCTGTTCGGCGTGCATTTCGGTCCGCGTCGTCACCACCAGCTTCACGCCGAACGCGACGCAGAAGCGGCTGCTCAAGCGCCACGCCGACCTCGAGGTCACCGCCTGCGAGCCGTGGAGCACCGAGGAGCAGTTCCAGCTGCTCCAGCGCTATCTCGGCTCGCGCCATCCCGACGGCGGCATGGCGGCGATGGACGCGTACGACTTCGCCGATATGGTCGAGCAGACCCCGGTCGATACGATCGTCGTCGAATATCGCGAACCATCGGTCGACGGCCGCCCGGGGCGGCTGGTCGGCGCGTGCCTGACCGACAAGCAGTCGGACGGCCTGTCGATGGTCTACAGCTTCTTCGAGCCCGACGAGCCGACCCGGCGCGGCCTCGGCACATTCATCATCCTCGACCATATCGTCCGCGCCGGCCGTGCCGGACTGCCGTTCGTCTACCTCGGCTACTGGATCGAGGGCTGCGAGCGGATGGACTACAAAACCCGCTTCGCCCCCGTCGAGCGACTGACGGCGCGGGGGTGGATGCGGGGGTAGGATCAGGCCAGCGCAGCGAGCGCATTCTTCCGATGCCGCGGGCACTTCGCGCAGAATCGGGCGTTGCTGGTCGATCTGGGAGATTGGTCATGGCAGACTTCGGCGGCATGTTTCCGGGGATCGAAAGTTACGCGCAGCAGCAAGTCGGCGCGCAGCAGTTCGAGGCCGACCGCATCGCGACGGCTTCGGTCGAAGCCGAACTGTTCATGATGGACGCCAAAGTCGCCGAAGAGGTCATCCGCCGGATCGACGCGGTTACCGGCCTGGAGGGGGCCGGCATCGTATTCCGCACGACGTGGGGCAAGGTGCGGCAGGTGCGGTTGCCGGCGCGGCCCGGCGACATCGGCGTGATCGTCACGTTCGGCCCGCGACCGGCGACGGGCAATCCGCAGGAGCTCGAAGCGGAGATGCAGTCGCAGGTAACCAATGCCAAATATGCCTGC
>CAXTPH010000334.1:0-2714 GCA_964245955.1 uncultured Sphingomonadaceae bacterium
GCACCGGGTCGCGCGGAGCGGGGTGTTCCTGCTGAATGCAAACGTCGGCGACAGTTTCGACGGTCGCTATTTCGGGGTGCTGCCACGATCCACAGTGATCGGTCGCGCGGTGCCGGTGTGGACGTGGAAACGCGACGCATGATGCGGATAGGGCGACGCTTCCAAGTCAGCGGAATTGCCATCACGGTAATCCTGCATGCAGCCGCGGCGACCGCCGACCCTTTGGCGCGCCGTCCGACATGCAGCGACTTCATTGTTGAAGCGGCGCGGACAGCGGGGCTTCCTGAGCCGTGGATAGCTGCCGTCATGCGCGCCGAAAGCGGTGGCGATCCGAACGCGGTATCATCTGCGGGCGCTCGGGGCTGCATGCAGATTATGCCGTCGACCTGGCGCGATCTGCAGGGCCGTGGCGTTGCCGGGCCCGATCCGTTCGAGGCTCGGGCCAACATGACCGCCGGCGCGATCTACCTTCGAACCATGCACGATCGCTATGGTTGGCCGGACGCGCTCGCCGCTTATCACGCCGGTGTCGGTCGGTTTGAAGACTACTTAGCCACTGGACGACCGCTGCCAGCCGCGACCTTAGTTTATGTCCACCGCATCTCGTCCTGGCTTGGTCAGGCGGAGCCAGCGACGGTCGTCTCACCGGCCATTGGTCGCTCGCGGCCATGGACCGAAGCGCCGATCTTCATCGCCAGCAGCATCCTTCGACAAACCGCTAGTGGTGATCAGATCGGACTGCGCACGCCTCTCCCGCTTGCCGGCGATGCCGCCAGATTGGCTCTCAAGCAGGCCGAGAAGAGCAGTCCAGACACGATCTTTGTGGTCCAGCGACAGTGAGTGATCTGCATCCACCACATCGATCGTAGGGTTTCGCACACGGGAGGGCTCGTGCGTAGGGTGAAGCTCATTGTGAGGACAAGGATAAGGGAGGGCAGGATAAAAGCCGCAAGGTGCGGGGCGATCGGGGAGGCAAATAGCGCAGCGATATCAAGCAGCGCGAGCACCTTGCGCTCGAGCATGCCAATGTTCGCCAACGCGGAAAACGTCGGCTTTCAGCGGTTTCAGGCACCTTGCGTCGAAAATCGCGATGTCGACTGACGACGAACTTCGCATTCGCCCTGGACGCGTCAGGGCCGGTGGTCCCCGGGTCGAGCCATTTCTGAACAAAGCCATCCGTGCTGCGCAAAAGGCTGGCGGCCTCTACACCGGGACCGGCAAGGCCAACCGCTTTGGTCGCGGTCGATCGGCGACACTGGCCGCCTCGCATCGGCTCGGCGACCGTTCACGCGGTGCGATGATCAAGGCGCGAGTCGTGCGTCGGATGCGGACGCCGGGTGCGCTGGCGGCCCATCTCCGCTATCTCGGCCGCGACGGCACGACCCGGGACGGCGAAGCCGGTCGCCTGTTCGACACTCAGGTCGACGCGGCTGACCCCCATGCTTTTGCTGACCGCTGCGACGGCGACCGGCACCATTTCCGTTTCATCGTCTCGCCCGATGACGCGACCGAGCTTGCCGATCTGAAAACGTTCGCCCGCGAACTGATGACTCAAGCCGAGCGCGATCTCGGCACAAAGCTCGATTGGGTCGCGGTCGATCACTGGAACACCGAGCACCCGCACATCCACGTTCTCGTCCGCGGTCGCACCGACACGAACGAGGACCTCGTAATCAGCCGCGACTACATCAGCCGTGGACTGCGCGCCCGGGCGGCCGACCTGGTCACCCTCGAACTCGGTCCGCGCACCGAACTCGAGCTACGCCGAGCCCTTGACGCGCAGGTGGACGCCGACCGCTGGACCAAACTCGACCGGGCGCTCGTGACCGAGGTCCGCGACGGCATCGTCGATCTTCGCCCAGACCCGTTTGCCGTTCCCGATCCACTGCGCGAAACCAAGATCGGGCGGATGCGCAAGCTCCAACGCCTCGGGTTTGCCGAGCCGGCAGGGATTGGTAGATGGCAGCTCGACGCCGAGGTGGAGCCGCGTCTGCGCGCACTCGGCGAGCGCGACGATATTATCAAGCGGCTGCACCGCAGCCTCGGCGCCGAGCGCGGGGCGAGCCTTGTGCTCGACGGCGAGCGCCAGCCGACCGGCGTGGTCGGCCGTCTCGTCGCTCGCGGCCTCGACGACGAGTTGCGCGGTAGCGCCTTCGCCATCGTCGAGGGGATCGACGGCAAGGCGCATCATCTCCGCCTCGGCAGCTTGGAGGCGACGGGCGACGGCCCGGTTGGCTCAATCGTCGAGCTGCGGCGGTTTGCCGACGCCAAGGGGCAGGAGAAAGCCGCGCTTGCGGTGCGCTCGGATCTCAGCCTCGAAGAGCAGATCACCGCAGACGGCGCGACCTGGCTCGACCGGCAGCTGGTGGCGCGCGCGCCGCCGCCGCTGGCCGATAGCGGCTTCGGCAGCGACGTCCGCGAGGCGCTTGGCAACCGGTCCGAATACCTGGTGAAGCAGGGCCTCGGAAAGCGCGATAGCACCGGGCAATTCTCGCCGGTACGAAATCTTATTGATAGGCTGCGCGACCGCGAGATCGCAGCGACAGGGCGGCGCCTCGCCGCGGAAACCGGCCTGGCGCCGCACCCGCACGTGCCCGGCGAACTCGCCGCCGGCCTCCCGGTGTCGGGCACCTACCGCCAACGTCTGACGCTGGCATCGGGAAGGTTCGCGATGATCGATGACGGCCTGGGTTTCCAGCTTGTCCCGTGGTCGC
>CAXTPH010000335.1:0-2714 GCA_964245955.1 uncultured Sphingomonadaceae bacterium
CGTCTGGAACTCGGTGAAGCCCTGGTCGATCATCCGGCGACGCAGCGAGGCGATGACGTTCGACCGCAGGACGATGTTGCGGTGGAGGCGGTCGCGCCGCAGGTCGAGGTAGCGGTACTTGAGGCGGATTTCCTCGGGATAGTCGGCCTCGCCGGCGACCGGCAGCGGCAGCTCGTCGGCGCGCGACTGGACGGTGACCTCGGCGGCGCGAAGCTCGATCGCCCCGGTCGGCATCTTCGGGTTGACCGCCTCAGGCGCGCGGGCGACGACCTCGCCCGTCACCGTGACGACGCTCTCGGCGCGGAGCTTGTCGAGGATATCGAACGCCGCCGAGCCGGTGTTGGCGACGATCTGGGTCAGTCCGTAATGATCGCGCAGGTCGACGAAAAGCACCCCGCCATGGTCGCGCTTGCGGTGGACCCAGCCCGACAAGCGCGCGGTCGTGCCGGCATCGTCGGCGCGAAGCGCGGCGCAGGTGTGAGTACGATAGGCGTGCATTGTGGGACCATTCGACGGGGCGTGAAGCGACGGCGGGGTGACACACGCTGACGTCCGACTTGTCAAGGCGAGCGCGGTGCAGCTTGGGCGTGGGCAAGGAGTTGTTGTTGGTGGCCCGGCGGGCCGGCGCGTTATCGTCGCCGACTATTTGGAGATTCCGATGAAGCTCGCTCTCGCCACCGCCGCCGTTCTTGCTACCTTCGCCGCCGTGACCGCCGCCGCCCCCGCCCCGAAAGTCGCGATTGCCACGCTCGACGAGGTCGCGCGCCCGCTGCCGCTGCCGTACGACGAGGCGGCCGATGGCGCGAAGCAGGTCGCCGCGGCCAAGGCGCGCGCCAAGGCGAGCGGCAAGCTGTTGCTGATCGACCTCGGCGGTAACTGGTGCCCCGACTGCCGCGTCCTCGCCGGAGTCTTCGGAGTGCCCGAGGTCAAGGCGTTCATGGACCGGCACTATGAGATCGTCACCGTCGACATCGGCCGCCGCGACAAGAATCTTGGCATCGCCGAGAGCTATGGCGCCGACATCAAGGGCGTCCCGGCCGTGCTGATCGTCGACCCGAAGACCAACACGCTGAAGAACCCGGGGCGCTTTGCCGCGCTGTCCGACGCGCGGCACATGACCCCGCAGGCGCTCGCCGACTGGCTGGCGTCGTGGGTCTGATCCGGCGACCGTTGCCCCCTGCGACATTTCGGTCGTAGCGGGCGCGCGCGTGCGCGCTACATGGACCGCTCACAATTGCGGAAGTATCCATGGCCGGCTCGTCGATCATCACCTCGCTCACGATCCTGTTCAGCCTGATCACGGTCGCGGGCGTGTTCGCGGCGCTCTACCATTTCCGGCGCCTACCGGTCACCGCGATGATTCGCTCGGCCGAAAAGCGCGCGACGTTCCATCGCGACGCCGCCGCCGCGCTTCAATCGGCGATCGCCGCCGAACGCGCCGCGGGGAACGATACGACCCTGCTCGAGACGAGCCTCGCCAGCCACGACCGCGCGATCCGCAGCCTCGCGGCCGCCGAACCGTTCGCGGGCCAACGCTGATGCTCTAGCGGCACCGAAAGCAAACGGTTAGGACGGGGGATGCGCATTCACCCGTTGATCACCGATACCGCGACGCTTGCCGCGCTATGCGACCGCCTCCGCGACGCCGACTTCGTCACGGTCGATACCGAATTCATGCGCGAGAACACCTTCTTCCCCGAACTCTGCCTGCTGCAGATCGCCGGCGGTGGCGAAGCTGCGGCGATAGACCCCAAGGCCGCCGGCATCGACCTCGCGCCGCTGCTTAGCCTGCTCGTCGAGGACGATGTCCTCAAGGTGTTCCACGCCGCGGGGCAGGACCTCGAGATCATCTACAACCTGACCGGCAAGACGCCGGCGCCGCTGTTCGACACGCAGGTCGCGGCGATGGCGCTCGGCCAGGGCGAGCAGGTCAGCTACACCAACCTCGTCCAGTCGTACCTCGGCGTCGTGGTCGACAAGGGCGCGCGCTTCACCGACTGGGCGCGGCGGCCGCTCAACGACCGGCAGATCGATTATGCGATCGGCGACGTCACTTATCTCGCACAGCTGTTTCCGAAGATGGTCGACAAATTGCGCAAGACCGGGCGCGGCGCGTGGCTCGACGACGAGATGGCGCGCGTCTGCGACCCCGCAACCTACGCCAACGACCCCGAGACCGCGTGGCTGCGGCTGCGCGTGCCGAGCCGCAAGCCCGAAGTGCTCGGACGACTGAAGGCGCTGGCGGCGTGGCGCGAACGCGAGGCGAAGTCGAAGGACGTCCCGCGCGGCCGGATCGTCAAGGACGAGACGCTCGGCGACCTCGCCGCGACCGCGCCGAAATCGCAAGCCGATCTCGGCAAGGTTCGCGGCCTGTCGGCGGCATGGGCGTCGAACGACATCGGGCGGCGGCTGATGCAGGCGCTCGACGACGCCGAGCCGATGCGTCCCGACGAGATGCCGACCCGCGAGGTCGCCCGCCCCGGCCTGTCGAGCGAGGGCGCGCTGATCGCCGACCTGCTCAAGCTGCTGCTCAAGATCCGCGCCAAGGAAGCGAACGTCGCGCCGAAGCTGATCGCCCGCGGCGACGAGCTCGACGCGATCGCCGGCGGCGTCCGCGAAGGGCTGACGGTCCTCGGCGGCTGGCGGTTCGACGTCTTCGGCAAGGACGCGCTCGCGTTGATCGACGGGCGGCTGGGGTTTACGGTCAAGGACGG
>CAXTPH010000336.1:0-2701 GCA_964245955.1 uncultured Sphingomonadaceae bacterium
CGAACCCGGGTGCACGGATTTGCAGTCCGTTACGTCACCACTCCGCCATCGGGCCAGCGTAGGCGGCGCGTGTAGCCATATCGCTTGGCGACTGCAACCACGCCCGCTAGACGCGTCGCAACCCGGCAGCGGCGCGACGGTTGCGCCGCGACTGTATTATCCCTATAACTCACCGGATCAAGCGGAGCGACGTAACCGAAGATGATGTTCGAGGCGATGCGCGAGGCGATGGTCGACAGCCAGTTGCGCCCGACCGGCGTCAACGACCCCGCCGTCCTCGCGGCGATCCGCGCGGTGGCGCGCGAACGGTTTGTGCCGCCCGCGCGTGCCGGCCTCGCCTACGCCGACACCGCGATCGAGATCGCGCCCGGACGATGGTTGCTCGAACCGCTCGTGTCCGGGCTTTTACTGACACAGGCGCGGATTGCGTCGACCGACCGCGTCCTCGTCGTCGGCGCCGGCACGGGGTACGTCACCGCGGTCATCCGCCAGCTCAGCCGCGACGTCACTGCGCTCGAGGAAAATCCCGCACTCGCGCTCGCGGCGAAGGCGAATGGTGTCGACACCGTCATCGGCCCCCTCGCCGCCGGGTGGGCGGGCGGCGCGCCCTACGACCTGATCTACATCGATGGCGCGGCGGCAATGTTGCCGCCGGCGCTCCTGGCGCAGTGCGCCCCCGACGGCCGTCTCGCCGCCGTGATCATCGGCGATGACGGAGTCGGGCGGGCGACCGTGGGACGGGTCGCCGACGGTCATTTTGCCGGCAGCGGGTTCTTCGACACCGGTGCAGTGGCCTTGCCGGGCTTCGGCCGCGCGCCGAAGTTCGTCTTTTAAGAATCGTTTGGGGGAATGGCCGGAATGATGCGTTTGACTGTGCTGGCGGCGGCGCTGGCCGCGATCGGCGCGACCGGTGCCGCCGCCGATTCGCTGCCCGAAGCGCTGGCAGCGGCGTACGAAACCAACCCGCAGCTAACGGTGCAACGTGCGATCGTCCGCCAGACCGACGAAGGCGTGCCGCAGGCGCTGGCGTCGGGCCGCCCGACGATCAGCGCGAGCGGCGTCGCGCAGCAGAGCGCGACAGACTTCAATCAAGACGGCGGCCGCTATTACAACGGCGCGCTCAATCTGAACCAGTCGCTCTATCGTGGCGGGCGGACGCGAAGCGCGACGAGTGCCGCCGAAAACCGGATCCTCGCCGCCCGCGCCCGGCTCCGCGCGGTCGAGGACACGGTTCTGCTCGACGTCGTCACCGCCTATGCCGATGTTCTGCGCTATCAGGCGGTGGTCGAGCTGAACCAGAACCAGGTCAAGGTGCTCGGCCGCGAACTGCAGGCGAGCCGCGACCGGTTCGAGGTCGGCGACCTGACGCGGACCGACGTCGCCCAGTCCGACGCCCGGCTGGCGAACGCCCAGTCGAACCTCGTCGTCGCGCAGGGCCAGCTCAACACCGCGAAGAACGCCTATCTCCGCGTCGTCGGCCGCCCGCCGGTCGAGCTGGCGCCGCTGCCGCCGCTGCCGGTTCTGCCGGGAACGGTCGGGCAGGCGACCGACCTCGCCAACGCCAACAACCCGTCGCTCGTTGCCGCCCGGTTCGACGAGGCGGCAGCGCGCTACGATGTCAGCACGATCGAACGCCAGCGGCTGCCGACGCTGACCGCCGGCGCGGGCCTCAACTACACCTACACCCAGGCCGGGACGGCGGGCTTCACGACGACCGGCACCGGCTCGACCGGCGCGGGCACGAGCACTGGCTCGGGCACAGTCGGAACCGGCGCGACCGGTGCGGCGTCGATCGTTGGCGGCGACTTTCACGCGTTCCAGCAGACCGGTGGGCTGACGCTGACCGTGCCGCTGTATCAGGCGGGGCTGAACGGATCGCAGATCCGCGCGGCACAGGCGGTCCGTAGCCAGTATATGGAGCAGATCGGCTTCGTCGGGCGGCAGGCGGTCGAAACCGCGAGCAACGCCTTCGTCTCGGTCGCGACCGCACGCGCGGTGATCACCGCGTCGGAAAGCTCGGTCAAGGCGAACCAGCTCGCGCTTGAGGGCGTGACGCAGGAGAATCAGGTGGGCACGCGGACCGTGCTCGAAGTGCTCAACGCCGAACAGGAGCTCGTCGTTGCCCGCGTCAACCTCGCCGCGGCGCGCCGGGACGAATATGTCGCCGGCTACACGCTGCTCGCCGCGGTCGGCGAGGCGGAGGCCGACCCGCTCGACGTGCCGGGGCCGCACATCGACTCGACGGCCAACGCCCGGCGCGTCCGCCACCTGTGGTGCGACTGGCGGACCGACCCCGATCCCGCGCCGCTGCCGCTGCCCGACCCGGCGAGCGCGTCGAAATCGGTGTTGATCGGCCCGCGCCAGTGACCGCCGGCCGGCGCGGCGCGCGGTGAGCGACGGCGCGCCCGACGCCGGCGTCCCGCCGTCGATCGCCGCGATCATGGCGGCGATCCGGCAGGACGTGACGGCGCGGCCGGCGGGGCCGGCCGCGCCGCCGCCGGCCGACGAGGTCGGCGACCCGCCTGCCGCGCCCCCCGTCCCGCCGGCCGCACCGCGCGCGGGCGGCGCCGGTGCCGCGCCCGGCCCGCTGCCACCCCACCTCGACGCGGAGGCGCGCGCGCTGCTCGCGCCGATGATCCGCCAGTGGCTCGACGCCCACCTGCCCGAGACGATGCGCGCGTTCATCGATCTCACCGTCGCG
>CAXTPH010000337.1:0-2680 GCA_964245955.1 uncultured Sphingomonadaceae bacterium
ATCGCCCGCCGCCACGACGTCGCGATCGTGATCGATGCCGCCGCTTCGCTCGGCACGCTCGACGACTCGGGGCGTGGCTTCGGCACCGACTGCAAATTCCCGGTCGTCTTCTCGATGCATGCGACCAAGAGCTTCGCGACGTCCGAGGGCGGGCTGATCTATTGCGCCGATGCCGCGAAGATCGAGACGCTGCGCGCGATGTCGAACTTCGGCTTCGAGTCGGGACGGTCGGCAACGATACCCGGGCTCAACGCCAAGCTCGCCGAGATTCCGGCGCTGCTCGCCGAGGCCAAGCTCGCCGAGATCGAGGATATTGCCGAGCATCGCTTCGCCCTCGCGCAGCGCTATCGCAACCGGCTGAGCCAGTTCGGCTTTCAGCGCACGCGCGGCTATCGCCAGACACCGCAGTTCATGCCGCTGCTCCTGCCTGCGTCGCTCGCCTCGCATCGCGCGGCGATCATCGCTCAGCTCGGCGAGGCGGGGATCGGCGCCGGCACCTATTTCAGCCCGCATCTGGGCGAACAGCCGTGGTTCCGCGAAATCGGCATCATCGATCCGCTGCCGGTCACGGCCGATATTGCCGGCCGCATGCTGTCGCTGCCGATCACCGACTTCATGACCGAAGCCGATGTCGATCGCGTCGCCGAGACGCTGATCGCGATCTGTGCGCAGCTGCCCCGGTCGCTGCCGGCGACCCCGTCGGTGCACGATGGGGTTTTGGGAACGCTGATCGTCGGCGGCGGCCCGGCCGGGACCGCGGTCCTGTGCGCAGCGTCGCGGTCGGGAACGCTCGATCGCCTGTGCGGGGACGGCCTCGTCGTGCTCGATCGCGGCGCGGCCATCGGACCCGGAATACTCGGCCATTATGCCATCACGTCGGACAGCACCGCCGAGACCTTCCTTAGCGCCGCCGCAGCGCTTCCCGCCGGCCTGCTCCCCGAGATCGAGGACGCCGGCCGCGCGCTGGCGGAGCACAAGGGTGCGCTTGGTGTGCCGTTGACCAAGGTCGGCGCCTATCTCGATAAATTCGGTGACATTCTAGCGCGGCGCGTGGTCTCGCTCGGCGGCGAGGTGCTGCGCGGGCACGAGGTGGTTTCGGCGCAGCGAACGCACGACGGCCACTGGTGCGTCCGCGCCCGCTGCATCGCCGATGGCAACTCGATCGTCCTGACCGCGCGGAATCTCGTCCTCGCCACCGGCGGGCACCAGCCCGCGAAGCGGCTCGCCGACGAGCAGGTTGCCGGCCGGACGCTGATCGACCGCTGCGGCGACCGCCTGATCCAGTCGGATACCGTCCTCAGCGTCGGCGGACTGGCGCGGATCGCCGAATTCCTGCCCACCGACCGGCCCGTCCGGATCGCCATCGTCGGCGGCTCGACCAGCGCGGTGACTGCCGCCGCGCTCATCCTCCGCGACCGGGCCCAGGCCTTGTTCCAGGTCGAGCGCGTCACGCTGCTGTCGCGGCGTCCACTGCGGCTGTTCTATCCCTCGGCGGATGCGGCGCACGCCGACGGCTATACCGACTTCGACGACGACGACATCTGCCCGGTGTCCGGCTTCGTCTACCGCCTCGCGGGGCTGCGGCTCGAAGCCCGCGAACTGATCATCCATGCGCTGGGTATCGGCGGGCGATCAGGCGATCCGCGGCTCGTTCTGCGCCAGTTGCGCGGCGAGACCGACCCCGACGCCGTCGCGGCGCTCGATGCGGCCGATCTGGTCATCGCCGCTTTCGGCTATCAGCCGAACTCCCTGCCGCTGCTCGACGAAAATGGCCGCGACATCCGCCTGCGCAGCGACGGCCCGGCGGCCGGGCCGATGGTCGACGACCAGTGCCGGGTCGTCGATGCGGCCGGGACGCCGCTCGCCGGGGTCTATCGCGTCGGGCTGGCCTCGGGCTTCGTGCCCGCCGGACGGCTCGGCGGCGAGAAGAGCTTCCGCGGGCAAGCGAACGGCTTGTGGACGTGGCAGAACCCGGTCGGCGACCTGATCGTCGACCAGCTGACGGCGACGCCGGTCGAGACGGCGGCGAGGGTGCGGATCGGCGTGTGAGCCGACAGCGGCGGCGGTGCGGTCGCGTCTACCGGCGCAGCAAGTCCTTGACGCCGCCCCCCCGCCCCGGTTGAACGGCGGTCAACAGGGGAGCCGCCTTCGTGTTCAAGAAAATCCTCATCGCCAACCGCGGCGAAATCGCGTGCCGGGTGATCCGCAGCGCGCGCAAGATGGGGATTGCGACGGTCGCGGTCTATTCGGACGCCGACGCCGGGGCGCTGCATGTCGAGATGGCCGACGAAGCGGTCCGGCTCGGCCCGCCTCCGGCGGCCGAAAGCTATCTGCTCGGCGACGCGATCATCGCCGCGTGCCTCGCGACCGGCGCGCAGGCGGTGCATCCGGGGTATGGCTTCCTGTCCGAGCGCGCGAGCTTCCGCGAAGCCTGTGACCGCGCCGGGGTCGTGTTCATCGGCCCGCCGGCGAGCGCGATTGCGGCGATGGGCGACAAGATCGAATCGAAGAAGCTTGCGCGCGCCGCCGGGGTCTCGGTCGTGCCGGGGTTCGTCGGCGAGATCGACGACACCGAGCACGCGGTTCGGATCGCGTCGGAAATCGGCTATCCGGTGATGATGAAGGCGAGCGCAGGCGGCGGCGGCAAGGGCATGCGGCTGGCGTGGACCGAGACCGACGT
>CAXTPH010000338.1:0-2670 GCA_964245955.1 uncultured Sphingomonadaceae bacterium
GCCCGCCCCACCCGCCTCGCCGTGTTCGACTGCGACGGGACGCTCGTCGACAGCCAGATCAACATCGTCCGGGCGATGACCGAGAGCTTCGACCGCGTCGGCGTCCCCGCTCCCGACGCGCATCGCATCCGCCAGGTCGTTGGGCTGAGCCTGTTCGAGACGATGACGGTGTTGATGCCCGATGCCGGCATCGACCTGCAGACCCGTCTCGCCGATGAATACCGCAGCGCCTACCACCGGATGCGCGCCGAGGGGACGCTCGTCGTCGAGCCGCTTTATCCCGGTGTCCGCGAGGGCCTTGTCGAACTCATCGACCGCGGCTGGGTGCTCGGCGTCGCCACCGGTAAGTCGGATCGCGGGCTCGGGCTGATCCTCGCGCACCACGACATCGCGCATCATTTCGTTACGCTCCAGACCGCCGACCGTCACCCGTCAAAGCCGCACCCGGCGATGCTCGAACTGGCGATGCGCCAAGCCGGCGCGCTGCCCGGAGACACGGTGATGATCGGCGACACCAGCTTCGACATGATCATGGGCATCGCCGCCGGCGCGCGCGCGATTGGCGTCGACTGGGGCTATCACGCGCCCGACGATCTCCTCGCCGCCGGTGCGGAGACCGTCATCGGCGACATGTCCGCGTTGCTCGCGGCGCTGGGATGAAACGCTTCTACACCGACGCCGCGCGCCAGGCAGCCGACGACGGCTGGACCGTCGCGCTCGACGGCAAGCCGATCCGGACCCCGGCGAAAGCGGCGTTCGTCGTTCCGACCGCCGCGTTGGCGACCGCCGCCGCCGCCGAGTGGGCGGGCCAGGGCGAGACGCTCGACGCGCGCCAGATGCCGCTGACCGGCTTCGCTTATGCCGCGATCGACCGCGTCGCCCCCGACCGCCCCGCCTTCGCCGCCGATCTCGCGCGCTTTGCCGAGACCGAGCTCCTCTGCTACCGCGCCGACGAGCCGCCACCACTCGTCGCACGCCAGGCCGAGGTGTGGGACCCGCTGCTCGCATGGGCGGCGGGGCGCTACGACGTCGCTTTCACCGTTACCGCCGGCATCCTGCACACGCTCCAGCCGCCCGCAACGATGGCGCGGATAAACGCCGCCTTCGCCGCGCTCGACGCGTTCCGGCTCGCGGCGCTGCATCCGGTGGTGACGATCTGCGGCTCGGCGCTGATCGGGCTCGCGGTGTCGGAGCGTCATCTCGATGCCGAAGCCGCCTTCGCCGCCGGCCAGCTCGACGAGCTGTGGCAGGCGGAGAAGTGGGGCATCGACCCGCTCGCCGCCGCGAGTCTTGCGGCGCGGCGCGCAGCGGTCGATACCGCGGTCGAGTTTCTCGACCTCATCGATAGCTAAGGGGACAGCATGATCAAGGCCCTCGTCGAACTCGAACGTCGTCGCGACGCGGCGCGTGCCGGCGGCGGTCCCGCGCGGGTCGCGGCGCAGCACGCCAAGGGCCGGCTCACCGCGCGCGAGCGGCTCGACATCCTGCTCGACCCCGACAGCTTCGAGGAGCTCGACATGTACGTCGAGCACAATTCGACCGACTTCGGCATGGAGAAAACGCGAATCCCCGGCGACGGCGTCGTCACCGGGTCGGGTACGATCAGCGGCCGGCTGGTGTTCGTCTTCAGCCAGGACTTCACCGTCTTCGGCGGCTCATTGTCGGAACGGCATGCGCAGAAAATCTGCAAGATCATGGACATGGCGATGAAGGTCGGCGCCCCCGTCATCGGCCTCAACGACAGCGGCGGCGCGCGCATCCAGGAGGGCGTCGCCAGCCTCGGCGGCTATGCCGAGGTGTTCCAGCGCAACGTGCTGGCCAGCGGCGTCATCCCGCAGATCAGCCTGATCATGGGCCCGTGCGCCGGCGGCGCGGTCTACTCGCCCGCGATGACCGACTTCATCTTCATGGTGAAGGACAGCAGCTACATGTTCGTCACCGGCCCCGACGTGGTCAAGACGGTGACCAACGAGGTCGTGACGCAGGAGGAGCTCGGCGGCGCGGTCACGCATACCACCCGCTCGGGCGTCGCCGACCTCGCCTGCGAGGACGACGTCGACGCGCTGCTGCGGACGCGGGCGTTCTTCGACTACCTCCCCCTCGACAACCGCGTCGGCGTGCCGTTCCGCCCGTCGGCCGACGATCCCGAGCGGCTCGAGCCGAGCCTCGACACGCTCGTCCCCGCCTCCGCGGCGCAGCCGTACGACATGCACGAGCTGATCCGGAAGGTCGCCGACGAGGGCGAGTTCTTCGAGCTCCAGCCTGCCCACGCCGCCAACATCATTACCGGCTTCGCCCGGATCGAGGGGTCGACCGTCGGCATCGTCGCCAACCAGCCGACCGTCCTCGCCGGCTGCCTCGACATCGCCGCGTCGAAGAAGGCCGCGCGGTTCGTCCGCTTCTGCGACGCGTTCGGCATCCCCATCGTCACCTTCGTCGACGTCCCCGGCTTCCTGCCCGGCGTCGCGCAGGAGCACAACGGCATCATCAAGCACGGCGCCAAGCTGCTGTTCGCCTATGCCGAGGCGACCGTGCCCAAGATCACCGTCATCACGCGCAAGGCGTACGGCGGCGCGTACGACGTGATGGCGAGCAAGCATCTGCGCGGCGACCTCAACTACGCCTGGCCGACCGCCGAGATCGCGGTGATGGGCGCGAAGGGCGCGGTCG
>CAXTPH010000339.1:0-2670 GCA_964245955.1 uncultured Sphingomonadaceae bacterium
CGTCGCTCCAGCCGCGGCGGGCGAGCTCAACGAAAACCGCGGGGTAGCGGTCGACCCCGTCGAGGCCGACGATATTATGGTCGATGCCGTCGAGATCGCCGCCGAGGCCGACGTGCGCCCGGCCCGCGACTTTACCGATATGGTCAATATGGTCGGCGACGTCGGCAATCGTGACAGCGGGGCGCGGGTGCGCCGCCTCCCACGCCGATACCGCCGCTGCGGCACGATCGGGCTGGCCGATGAACAGCCCGCCATAAGGCGGGGCGTTGGTCCGCGCGACCTCGGCGGCGCGTGCGGCGACCCAGTCGCGGTCGGCCGCCGAAATATAGCCGGGGACGAAGTTGACCATGACGACGCCGCCGTTTTTGGCCACGAGACCAAGGACATCGTCGGGGACGTTGCGGGGGTGATCAAGGATCGCGCGGGCGTTCGAGTGCGAGAAGATCACCGGCGCCTTCGTCGCAGCAAGCGCCGCCTTCATCGTCGTCGGGGCGACGTGGCTAAGATCGACGAGCATGCCGATACGGTTCATCTCGTGGACGACCTCGACGCCGAACGGGGTCAGTCCGCCGACCTTGGGATTGTCGGTCGCCGAATCGGCCCAGCTGAGGTTCGAGGTGTGCGTCAGCGTCATGTAGCGCGCGCCGAGGGCGTAATACTGGCGCAGCACGGCGAGCGAGCCGTCGATCTGGTGGCCGCCCTCGACGCCGAACAGCGACGCGGTTTTGCCCGCTTTCTCGATCCGGCGGATGTCGGCGGCGGTCGATGCCATCGCGAGACGGGCGGGATAGCGCGCGACCAAGCGGTGGACGACGTCGATCTGTTCGAGTGTCATTTCAACCGCTTGCGGGCCGGTGAAGCTCGCCGGGATCCACACCGACCAGAATTGCGCGCCGACGTGGCCGGTGCGCAGGCGCGGCAGGTCGGTCATCAGCGGCTTCGCCAGCGTGGCGGTGCTCTGGTTCAAATCGATCTGCGCCTGGCCGGGGCCGTATTTCTCGCGCAGTTCCCAGGGCAAGTCGTTGTGGCCGTCGATCACCGGATGCGCGGCGAGGATGCGATCGACGCGCTTAACCAGAATGGTGTCGGACTGCGCCAGTGCCGGCGTCGCCAGCGCGGCGATTACCCATGCCGCCGCCCGCATCCTACAGCGCCCGCACCAGTGTCCGCACGACGCCGATCCACGCCGCGTCGCCGACGACCACCTGCCGCGCGCCGGGTTCGAGCGGCAGCAGCTGCAGTTTCTTGCCTTCGGTCCCGACCAAGCGTCCGAAGACGAAGCGCCCGGCGGCGCGCGGCACGAGGATGTCGCGGTTCATCGCGGTCGGAAAATCCTTCGGGGCGAGCTTCTCGAGCCAGACCGAATCGCCATTGCGATAATCGCCCTGCGCGATCTCGACGATCATGCCGACATATTCGCCCTGCGGCGCCGGGGGCAGCAGCGCGGTCGCGCGGCGCGGCGGGATCGCGCCCTCGGCGGTCAGGATCGCGGTGACGGGAACATCGACCCGGTCGGGCAGGGTGACGAGGTCGGCCGCCGCGACGCCCAAGGCCGCGGCGATACGGTTGAGCCAGCCGACCGACACGGTCCGCATGCCGGTCTCGAGTCGGCCGATCGTCTGCGCCGTCGTCGGCGGCACGCAGGCGGCGGCGACCTCGTGCAGCGTCATGCGCTTGGCTTTGCGGACCTCGCGGATACGGGTGATCACGGGAATCTCCTGAACCTGTAGGGTTTGCCTCTGTCCTACAGATGAACGGCTATGGCAAGACCGATTCGCCCGAGTCGTTCCGGACTCGATGCGAAGGAGATCGCCCGTGCCCAAGCCCGCCCGCCGCCCGTCGCCCAAGCCCGTCCGTGTTGCGTCGCAGCTCCCCGCCCCCGGCCCGAACCGCCTGTTCGCCGAGGCGCGGCTCGCCCCGTCGGCGGTCGTCGACCGCGCCCGGGTGACGGTCAACCTCGCCGAATCGCCGCTCGGCTGGCTGATGCGGCGGGGGATGGTCACCCCCCGCCAGTTCGAGGCGGGCGAGCGGCTGCGCGGCGACTTCATGCGCGCGAGCCTCGCCCCGCGGACGACGATGAGCTGGGACGCCGGGCCGACCGCGCGGGGGGCGCGCGGCGCCCCCGACATGATCGACGCCTCGACCGCGCAGCTGTCGGCGAAGCGGCGGTTCGAGGCCGCGGTGGCGGGCGTCGGCGGCGGGCTGTCGGACATCTTGTGGCGCGTCGTCTGCAGCGGCGACGGGCTCGAGACCGCGGAAAAGGCGCTCGGCTGGCCGGCGCGCGCGGGCAAGGTCGTCCTGCTCCTCGCGCTCGACCGGCTGGCGGATCACTATCAATTACGCTGATGGATTGTCCTATACACGATCGGAAACAAACCCTACAGGTTGTAGGAAACAAACCCTACAGGCACAAAACGCTTGACAAGCGAACCGCTAAAGGGTAGTCTTCAGGAATGCTGCAGAACTCCGCCCACCGGCCTCCCGGTGGGCGGTTTGCCTTCCGGAAGGATTGAGCGATGGCGACGCCCCCCGTGCCGAAGCCGGTGAAGATGGTCGACGCGCACGTCCGCACCGCCTTCATCGCCGCGCTAAAGGAGTGCGGCATGGTCGGCGCGTCGGCGGATGCGGTCGGCGTCTCGCGCTGGGCGCTCAACCGCGCGCGGACGCTGC
>CAXTPH010000340.1:0-2648 GCA_964245955.1 uncultured Sphingomonadaceae bacterium
TCCCCTCCCCTTCAGGGGAGGGGCGAGAGACGGCGCAGCCGGCCCGGGGGTGGGGGCGACTGCGACGAGGGTCAGCGATCGAGCGCGAATTTGGCCGAGTGCCTTGGCCCTTGGCATCACCCCACCGGGCCGCGCTTCGCGCGTCTCTCGCCCCTCCCCTGAAGGGGAGGGGAAGGCATGATCGACTTCCGCCACCTCGCCGCCGCGCGCGAGTCCCTCACGCTGGCCGGCTGCGTCGCCGGGTATCAGCCGTGGCTGATGGCCGACCTCGCCCGCGCCGCCAAGGGTCGGGCGGTGTTCGTCGCCGCCGACGACGCCTCGGCGCGGGCGATGCTCGACGCCGTCACCTATTTCGCCCCCGAACTCGAGACCGTCTATTTCCCGGCGTGGGACTGCCTGCCGTACGACCGCGCGTCGCCGTCGATGCGCGTGTCGAGCGACCGGCTGGCGGCGCTCGCCGCGCTCGCCGGGCCGACGACCCGCGCGCAGCTGCTCGTCACCACGGTCAACGCCGTCCTCCAGCGGACCCTGCCGCCGGCGCGGATCGCCGAGCTGAGCGCGACGATCAAGCCCGGCGCGCGGATCGACCGCGACAAGCTCGCCGCGATGCTGACCGCGAACGGCTATGTCCGCACCGACACGGTGTTCGAGGCGGGCGAATATGCCGTCCGCGGCGGCCTGCTCGACCTGTTCCCGTCGGGCGAGACCCATGCGCTGCGTCTCGACTTCTTCGGCGACGAGATCGAGACGGTCCGCCGCTTCGATCCCGCCACCCAGCGTACCGTCGAGACCGCGAAGGGCTTCACCCTGCTGCCGGTTAACGAGGTGCTGCTCAGCGACGACAGCATCAAGGCGTTCCGCAAGGGCTATCTCGACGCGTTCGGCGCGACCGCGACCGGCGACCCGCTGTACGAAGCGATGTCCGACGGGCGACGGCTCGCAGGGATGGAGCACTGGCTGCCGCTGTTCGAGCCGGCGCTGTCGACGCTGTTCGATTATCTCGGTGACGGCGCCGTCGTCGTCCGCGAGGCCGGGACCGACTCCGCCGCCGACGCGCGGTTCGAGGCGATCGAGGAGTATTACGACAACCGCAAGGCCGCGCTGTCGGCGAAGAAAGGCAGCTACCGCCCGCTCGCCCCCGACTCGCTCTATCTCGGCCGCGACGAGTGGACCCGGCTGCTCGCCGGGAGCCGGGCGCACCTGACCTCGCCGTTCGGCGTCCCCGACGGCACCCGACGGACGATCGACTGCGAGACGACGCAGCCGCGCGACTTCACCCCCGAGCGTACCGCGCAGTCGAACGTCTACGAGGCGGTCAAGAGCCACATCGACGACCTGCGCAAGGCGAAGCGCCGCGTCATCCTCGCCAGCTATTCGAACGGCTCGCGCGAGCGGCTCGCCGGGCTGCTCGGCGATCACGGCGTGACCAAGGTCGCGACCGCCGATTCGTGGCAGGAGGCGTTGGGCCTTGCCGCCGACGGCCGCGTCGCGCTGACCGTCGTCCCCCTCGACCATGGCTTCTCGCAGCGCGACGTCGCCGTCCTGACCGAACAAGACATGCTCGGCGACCGCCTCGTCCGCCGTAGGCGGTCGGCGAAGAAGGCCGATGCGTTCATGGCCGAGCTGGCGATGCTTACGCCCGGCGACCTGCTGGTCCACAAGGACCACGGCATCGGCCGTTACGAGGGTCTCGTCGCGGTCGACCTCGGCGGTCGCGGCACCGCCGCCGCGCCGGGATCGCCGGCGGCCGTCGCCGCCAGTCGCGCCCCGCACGACTGCGTAATGCTGAGCTACGGCGGCGGCGACAAGCTCTACGTGCCGGTCGAGAATATCGACGTCCTGTCGCGCTACGGCAGCGAATCCGAGGGTGTCGCGCTCGACAAGCTCGGCGGCGTCGCGTGGCAGGCACGCAAGGCGAAGATGAAGGACCGCATCCGCGAAATCGCGGGCGAGTTGATGAAGACCGCCGCCGCCCGCGCCCTGCGCGAGGCCGACGCCGCCGTCCCCGATGCGCAGGGCTATGCCGAGTTCGCCGACCGCTTCCCCTACACCGAGACCGACGACCAGCTGCGCGCGATCGACGACGTCCTCGGCGACCTCGCGAGCGGGCGCCCGATGGACCGGCTGATCTGCGGCGACGTCGGCTTCGGCAAGACCGAGGTCGCGCTCCGCGCCGCCTACGCCGCCGCGCTCTGCGGGCAGCAGGTTGCGATCGTCTGCCCGACGACGCTGCTCGCGCGCCAGCACTTCGCCGGCTTCAAGGAGCGCTTCGCCGGCCTCCCGGTCGAGATCCGCCAGCTGTCGCGGCTCGTCACGGGCACGCAGGCGAACGAGGCGCGCGCCGGGCTCGCCGACGGCACCGTCGACATCGTCGTCGGCACCCACGCGATCCTCGCCAAATCGGTCGAGTTCAAGCGCCTCGGCCTCGTCATCGTCGACGAGGAGCAGCGCTTCGGCGTCACCGCGAAGGAGCGCCTCAAGAACCTGAAGACTGACGTCCATGTCCTGACGCTGACCGCGACGCCGATCCCGCGGACGCTGCAGATGGCGCTGACGGGCCTGCGCGAACTGTCGATCATCGCCACCCCGCCGGTCGACCGGCTCGCGGTGCGCACCTACGTCATGCCGTGGGACGAGGTCGTGCTGCG
>CAXTPH010000341.1:0-2622 GCA_964245955.1 uncultured Sphingomonadaceae bacterium
GAGGCCACCTTCAACCGCGCGGTGGTGGAGTGCAGCCCCCCGGCTCCCCCATCCGCGCGCATACGGCCTTTTACGCTGGCCGCTATTTTTTCCCTGAACTCCAGCCACTTGGGCGTGAGGACGTGGTCAGTCTGGTAGTCGCCCCGCGGTTCCCTGTCATCGCCAATTGTCGTTGATCATGTCGGAATCGTGGCAAGTGTTGTGCCGATGCAACAGCTTCGCTAGACCGCGGCACTCGACCCCCATTCCAGGAATGTCCCGCCCGGGCGTCTCAGCCGCTATTTCCTCCCCGTGCTCAAGGAAACGCCTGGCGAGGCGCAGGTTATCAGCCACCAGCTGATGCTGCGCGCCGGCATGATCCGCCAGACGGCGGCGGGTATCTACGCTTGGCTGCCGCTCGGCCTGCGCGTGCTCCGCAAGATCGAGCAGATCGTCCGCGAGGAACAGGACAATGCCGGCGCGGTCGAGCTGCTGATGCCGACGATCCAGTCGGCCGAGCTGTGGAAGCAGTCGGGCCGCTACGACGCCTATGGCCCCGAGATGCTGCGGATCACCGACCGGCACGACCGCGAGATGCTGTTCTCGCCGACCGCGGAAGAATTGTTCACGACGATCTTCGCCAACGGGGTCAAGAGCTACCGCGACCTGCCGCGCATCCTCTATCAGATCCAGTGGAAATTCCGCGACGAGATCCGGCCCCGCTTCGGCGTGATGCGCGGGCGCGAGTTCTTGATGAAGGACGCGTACAGCTTCGATCCCGACCTCGCCGCCGCGCGGCACAGCTACAACCGGATGTTCGTCGCCTATCTGCGCACCTTCGCGCGGATGGGGCTGCATGCGATCCCGATGCGCGCCGACACCGGCCCGATCGGCGGCGACCTCAGCCACGAATTCATCGTCCTCGCCCCGACCGGCGAGAGCGACGTGTTCTATCATTCGAATTGGGAAGCGGCGCGCGACACGACGGTCGACGCCGATGACGCCGCGGCATTGCAGGCCTATGTCGACCGGCTCAACACCGATTATGCTGCGACCGACGAAAAGCGCGACGCCGCGCTCGAAGCCGAGGCGGGCGCGGCGCTCAAGCAGTCACGCGGGATCGAGGTCGGGCAGATCTTTTACTTCGGCACCAAATATTCGGCCGCGATGGGGCTAAGCGTACAAGGGGCCGACGGCACCGCCATCGTCCCGCACATGGGCAGCTACGGCATCGGCGTGTCGCGGCTGATGGGGGCGATCGTCGAGGCGAGCCACGACAAGGACGGGATCATCTGGCCCGACGCGGTCGCGCCGTACCGGGTCGCGCTGATCAACCTGCGTGTGGACGATGCCGCGTGCAAGACGGCGGCGGACGCGCTCTACGACCGGCTTAGTGCGGCCGGGATCGAGACATTGTACGACGATCGCGACGAGCGGGGCGGCGCGAAATTCGCCACCGCCGACCTGATCGGCGTGCCGTGGCAGCTCGTCATCGGCCCGAAAGGAGTTGCCGCGGGTACGGTCGAGGTCAAGCGCCGGGGCACCGCGACCAAGGACGAGATGACCTTCGAGGCGGCGGTCGCCAAACTTACTTCATGATCACCCGTTACGAACGCATGATCGCCGGGCGCTATCTGCTGCCCGGGCGCGGGGAGGGGTTCATCTTTCTCGTCGCGTCGATCTCGCTGATCGCGGTTGCGCTCGGCGTGGCGGCGCTCATCGCGGTGATGTCGGTGATGAACGGCTTCAGGGCCGAACTGTTCGACCGCATCCTCGGGCTCAATGGCCACGCCGTGGTCCAGGGTTATGGCGGGCGGTTGGCCGACTGGGCGCCGCTGTCGACCGAACTGCGCAAGCTGCCGGGGGTGACCAAGGCGACCCCGCTGATCGAGCAGCCGCTGATGGCGAGCTTCAACGGGCGGGTCGAAGGCGTCCTCGTCCGCGGCATGACGATGCCCGACCTGATGGCGACGAAGGTGATCACCGGCAACGTCAAGCGCGGCACGCTCGCGGGCCTCGTCCCCGGCAGCAACACCGTCGCGATCGGCGCCCGGCTCGCCGAGGCGCTGGGCGCGCAGGTCGGCGACACCGTCAGCCTGATCTCGCCCGATGGGCAGGTGACTCCGTTCGGCAGCGTGCCGCGGATCATCGCCTACAGGATCGTCGCGATCTTCGAGGTCGGCATCTACGACTACGACAAGGCGTTGGTCGTCATGCCGATGGCCAACGCGCAGATTCTGCTCCGCATGGGCGAATCGGTCGGCATGATCGAGGTCGTGACCACCGACCCCGACCGCGTCGACCAGATCCTCGCGCCGATCAAAGGCCGCGTCGCGCGGTCGGGGGTGATCGCCTCGTGGCGCGACACCAATGCCTCGTTGTTCGAGGCGCTCGTCGTCGAGAAGACGGTGATGTTCTGGGTGCTGTCGATCATCATCCTCGTCGCGGTGTTCAACATCCTGTCGTCGCTGATCATGCTGGTGCGCGCCAAGACGCGCGACATCGCCATCCTGCGGACCATGGGCGCGAGCCGGGCGGCGCTGATGCGCGTGTTCATGACGGTGGGCACGCTGATCGGCGGCCTGGGCGTCGTCGCGGGACTCGCGCTCGGTTTCTCGCTGCTGGCGTGGCGGGCCGAGATCG
>CAXTPH010000342.1:0-2592 GCA_964245955.1 uncultured Sphingomonadaceae bacterium
ATATGCCTGCGGTGCGGCAACGATCGCGATGGTCGGTTTTGTTGTCGGGGCGTTCATTTCTGGTCCGGTTGGCTGGACCGCTATCGCCATCACCATTTTCGACGGCATCGCCTTCTCGACGGGTGCCATCTCCTGCATGCTTTCGGGCATTCGCGTACTCAACCTTAAAACCGGCAATCGGCAAGGTAATGCGCGCATGGACAGTAATGCCGCCCTTGGCGTGACCAACAAGGTATTGGATTGGTCGAATGTCCCTGCTGCCGTGCGCAACGGGGTCGGCATCGCGCGCGCGGGCAAGGGCGTCGTGCGCGAAATCAAACTGACCAAGGAATTCGCGAACGAGCTACTCGGTGCGGTCGGCACGGGGATCGGCTTTGCCGGGGCGCGGCAGGGCGGCGAACTGCGCGACCGCCTGAAAAGAATGAAGCTAAGCGATTCGGCCAAAAGCGCCGCGAGCGACGGCCTTGTGGGCGACAAGTCGCAGATCAGGACGCCCGACTTCACCGTCGCCCTGACGTCGAGCTAACCATCCCCCCGGCGCGTAGCGACGCGCAGCCGATTGCGGCGCGGGTCGCTTGGCACCGACGTCCGGATCAGGCGTGTGCGACCGGCGAGACCAGCCCTGCCTTCATCTCGATCGCTGCCGGAGCCGGGACCGGCGGTGCGGCGGCGGTGTGGGCCGGATCGTTGGCGCGGATGAACGACTCGACCACCGGGGCGATGACCTCGCGCCACCTGCGGCCGTTGAAGATGCCGTAGTGGCCGACCTGCTCGGCCATGTAATACTTCTTCTTGTCGTCGGCGAGGTTGGTCGCGAGCGTCAGCGCGACCTTGGTCTGGCCGAGCCCCGAGATATCGTCGCGCTCGCCCTCGATCGCCAGCAGCGCGGTCTTGGTGATGTTGGCGGCATCGACGCGGACGCCGCGGTGATCGAATTCGCCCTTTGCGATCAGCTGCTGCTGGAAGACGACATCGATCGTCTGGAGATAGAATTCGGCGGTCATGTCGGCGACCGAGCGATATTCCTCATAGAACGCCTTGGTCGCGTCGGCGGAGGTATCGTCGCCGGCGACGAGATGCTTGAACATTTCCCAATGCGATTTCATGTGGCTGGCGAGGTTCATCGACAGGAAGCCCGACAGCTGCAGAAAGCCGGGATAGACCTTGCGTCCCGAACCCGGGTAGCTGGCCGGCACCGTCGCGACGACATTATTCTCGAACCACGCGTACGGCCGGTCGGTCGCGAGATCGTCGACCGAGGTCGGCGCCTCGCGCGTGTCGATCGGCCCGCCCATCATCGTCAGTGTCAGCGGCAGGTTGGGATCGTCCTTGACCGACATGATCGACACCGCGGCATAGGCGGGGACCGCCGGCTGGCACACCGCGAGCATGTGCGCGCCCGGGCCGATCGCGCCCATGAACTCGATCAGATAATCGATATAATCGTTGAAATCGAAGGTCCCGTCGGCGAGCGGCACCATCTTTGCGTCGCGCCAGTCGGTGATGTAGACGTCGTGGCCCGGCAGCATGCGCTCGACCGTCCCGCGCAGCAGCGTCGCGAAATGCCCCGACATCGGCGCGACGATCAGCAGCTTGGGATCGTTGCGTCCCGACACCGCGCGGATGAAGTGCTTGAGCTGGCCGAACGGTTTGCGCAGCACGATTTCCTCGCTGACCGCGACCGAGACGCCGTCGATGATCGTCGCATCGAGGCCGAAGGGAGGCTTGCCGCGCGGCGCTGCGGCATGGGCGAAGACTTCGAGCGCGCGGGCGATGACCGGCGAGGTACCGACATAGGCGAGTGGATTCGCCGGGCTGAGCAGCCAGTCCGACGTCAACTTCGACGCCGCGCCCATCCCGGCCAGCATCGACCTTTGCACTTCGTACGCATTGTAGAGCATCTATGATCCCCGTCCGGCCGCCCGATCATGGGCCCCGGCTTGTGCCATAACGCATCCGCAGCATAAAGTGTAACGTCACGGCGGTTAAGGAAATCAGTGCTCGATCCGGCGACGCGCAACGCGATCGTGGCGGCGCTCGACCGTCGCGACATCGACCGAGCGGTCGCGCTCGCTGACGCAGCTTTCGCAGCCGGGCAGCGTGATCCGCTCGTGTTCAACCTCATCGCGTGGCGCGCCGAAGAGGATGGCGACTTTCCCGCGGCGCATCGCGCTCTCGCCGAGGCGATGGCGCTGGCCCCCCGCGACGCGACGATCGTGACCGCCGCCGGGCGGGCGCTGCGCAAGGAGGGGCGGTTCGGCGCAGCGGTGGCGATGCTCGACCGCGCTTCAGCGATCGACCCGGGTTTCGCGGTCCCGTGGCTCGAACGCGGCTTCGCGCTCGATGCCGCCGGTGATGCCGTCCGCGCCCTCGCCAGTCATCGCCGCGCGGCCGAACTTGATCCGGCGATGGGACCGGCGTGGGCCGGCGCGGCGGCGGCGGCGGCGAAACTCGGCGAGCCGGTCGCCGACCTCGCCGCGCGCGCGCTGGCGATCGATCCCAACGACGCGACCGCAACGATGGCGCTGGCGCGAAGCGAGCTCGGCGGCGACCCCGCCCGTGCCGTTGCTCGCCTCCGCACGCTGCTCGGCA
>CAXTPH010000343.1:0-2590 GCA_964245955.1 uncultured Sphingomonadaceae bacterium
TCGTCGTAGAAGATCTGATAGCGCAGCGCCTGCGCCGCGGCGATCTCGGCCTCCGACGTCGCCAGGCGGACGTCGAGCTGCCCCGACCGGTGGATATGCGGTGCCCCGGCAAGGACGTGCGCCGCGACCGCCGTCGGTAGCTGTTTCATGAAACCCATCGACACATCCCCGCCGCAGTGCCCAATGCCGGGCCTCTACCGCTCAATTGTGACAGTGTAACTTATACGGGCGGGGCGGGGCTAGCGGCGCCTTCCTCGACCCGGGGCGCTTCGTCGATCAGCCCGCGACGGAGCATGTAGAGGTAGATAACGATCCCCGGCAGCGCGGCGACGGTGGTCAGCAGGTAGAAATCGACATAGCCCATTGCCTCGATCAGCCGCCCCGCCATGGTGCCGCTGACGAACCGCCCGAGCACCGACGCCGCCGCCGACAGCAGTGCGAACTGCGTCGCGGTGAAGCGCAGGTCGCACAGCGCCGACAAATAGGCGACGACCGCGACCCCGCCGATGCCGCTGGTGAAGTTCTCTAAGCCGACCGCGCCCGCCATGACGAGGTTGTTGTGCCCGGCAAGCGCGAGGCCCGCGAAGCTCAGGTTCGATACCGCCATCAGCCACAGGCTGACCAGCACCGCCCGCCTTAGCCCGAGACGCGTATAGATGATCCCGCCGACGAAGATGCCAGCGAGGAAGGCGGCGAGGCCGAGGCCAACGTCGTAGAAGGCGACTTCGTCCTTGGTAAAGCCGAGGTCGTTGAACAGCAGCCGCAGCGTTAGGTTCGCCAGTGTGTCGCCAAGCTTGTGGACGAGGATGAACAGCAGGACGAGCCAAGCCCCGTCGCGACGCAGGAAGTCGGCGAGGGGAGCGAACACCGCGTCGCCCACCGCCGCCAGCCCGCGTTTTGCCGAGACCGCGACCTCGTGCGCCGCAGGCTCGCCGAGCAGCCAGCCGGCAGCGATTGCCGGCAGCGCAAACAGCGCCGCCGAGACATACGCGGTCGACCAGCCGAAGCGCGTCGCCAGCACGAGGACAAGCGCCGACGCCCCGCTCGCGCCGATCCGCCAGCCGTATTGCGACATGCCCGAGCCGACCCCGAGTTGTTCGGGGGTCAGCGTCTCGATGCGGAAGGCATCGATGACGATGTCGTAGGTCGCTCCGGCGAAACCGACCGCGATCGTCGCCGCGACGAGCGGGCCGAGCCCGGCTTTCGGATCAACCAGCCCGAGCCAGACGACCGCGGCCATGACCATCGTCCCGGCGACGACGAGCCACGCCCGCCGCTGTCCGATGGCGCGCGCGAGCAGCGGGATGCGGACACGGTCGACCGCCGGGGCCCAGAGGAATTTGAGGTTGTAGAGGAGGAACGCGAGCGCGAAGGCGGTCACCGCCTTCTTGTCGATCCCCGCCTCGGCGAGCCGCGTCGTAAGCGTCGCGCCGATCATCGCATAGGGAAAGCCCGACGAGATGCCGAGCAGCAACGCCCCGACCGGCGCGCGCTCGGTGTACGGCCGGATGCCCGCCGGGACCGCCCCGCGCCACCCGGTCGCGGCGCTCAAGCCGATCCCCGGGGCGTGCTGCAGATCAATAGCGAGGCCGGCAGGCGGGGAGTTGGAAGCATCATTCGGCAAACATTACGCGGATGGATCGCGTGTAGGACAGCCTTAAATGTCGCCAAGTGCCGCGAGCGAAGCAATTCCAATCGGCCATGCCCTGGCGGGCTCGATCGCACGAATTCGCCGTGCGGTAGATCGACGGCTTCGTGCTTTGGCGTGCAGGCGTCGTGCGGTATATGGTGCGGCATGGACCTCCACGTTCCCTTCCGCGCACCGACCCCGGGGCAGCAGGCGCTGGCCGAGGCGATCCCCGGCGCGGCGGGGGTGGCGACGCCGGGGACGACGAGCCGGGTGGCGGCGTCGGTCTACACCGATCCCGTGCATTTCGCCGCCGAACAGGCCGCACTTCGCCGCCTGCCGGTCGTGATCGCACCCTCGGCGCTACTGCCCGACCGCAACATGAGCGTAACCCACGACGGCTTCGGCGTGCCGCTCTTGCTCGCGCGCGACGGCAGGGGGGCGATGCGCGTCTTCCTCAACGTCTGTCGCCATCGCGGGACGCGGCTGGTTGAGGCCGATCAACCGACCACTGCGCCGCGGCTTGTCTGCCCGTATCACGCCTGGACCTATGCGCTCGACGGGCGCCTGACCGGGCTGCCCCGGCCCGAGAGCTTCGACGGCCTCGACAAGGCGAGCCGGGGTCTGGTCGAGATGCCGTCGTGCGAGGCGGGCGGGCTGGTCTGGGTCGGGCTCGACCGCGACCGGACGTACGACTTCGCGCTTGCCGCCGGATCGCTCGCCGCCGATTTCGATGCCTTGGGATTTGCCGATCAGTTCCTTTACCGCCGCCGGACCCACCGCGTCGCGGCGAACTGGAAGCTGATCATGGACGCGTTCCTCGAAAGCTACCACGTCACCCGCCTCCACGCCGCGACGATCGGGCCGTATTTCCAGGACGGGGTGACGACCGGCGACACGATCGGCCCGCACGCGCGCTCGGCGGTCGGGCGGGCGGAGAAGCTCGACGGGGTCGACTGGTCG
>CAXTPH010000344.1:0-2579 GCA_964245955.1 uncultured Sphingomonadaceae bacterium
AAAGGCGCGACCGCATCGCTGACCCCCGCCGACCCGTGGGAGCGGCTGCTCCAGGCGGGGCTGGTGCGCGACTTCGAGGCGCTGCGGCTCGACCTGCTCCGCCGGATCGTACCCGCCGGGGGCGACCCGGTCGCGGCCGTCGCCGGCTGGGAGACGGAAAACGCCGCCCGCTTGACTCGCATTGCCGGCCCGATCGCCCGCGCGCGTAGCGGGGGGCCGGTGACGACGGCGATGCTCGCGCATCTCGCCAGCCAGGCGCGGGCGGCGCTCGCGGCTTAAGTTGACAGAGTTGTCGTTTTCCGTCGGTCACTCGCCGGCCGGCACCCGCGACGCTCGATTAAGTTGACGGAGTTGTCGTTTTCGTTGTGGTTGCAGCGGCCTCTCTTCCGCTGCGAAACAGACGCGGCAGAGCCGAACGACGATGCGAACACCACGAAGCCGCCCAGTGGCGACTCGACACCGCCCCAGCCTAACCGCTCCGCCCGCCTGTAGGACAGCGATTATCCGGCGGGCGGCGGGGTCCGGTACGTCGTCTCCCAGCTACCGCCGAGCGAGCGGATCAGCCCGACCGCGGTCGCCTGCTCGTTCGCCACCGCGGTGACGAGCGTTCGCCGCGCGTTGAGCGCGGTCGCCTGCACGGTCACGACGGTGGTATAATCGACCTGTCCGGCGAGATACTGGTTCAGCGTCAACTGCTCGGTCTGGTCGGCCGCTTGCGACGCCGCCCGCCGCAGCGTCGTCGTCACCGCCAGCTGCTTCGCGCCGATCAGCTGGTCTTCGGTGTCCTGCAGCGCGGCGAGGACGGTCTGGCGGTACGTCGCGACCGTTTCGCGCCAAGCCGCCCGCGCCTCGGCGACCCGGCCGCGCGTCAGCCCGCCGTCGAATACCGTCTGCGCGAGCGATGCGCCGAGCGACCACAGGAAGGCGCTGCCATTGAACAGGCTACCGATCGAGCTCGCCGACTGGCCGACCGATCCGGTCAGCGTCAAATTAGGGTAGAAAGCGGCGACCTGGATGCCGATGTTGGCGTTGGCGGCGGCGACACGGCGCTCGGCGCCGGCGATGTCGGGGCGGCGCTGCAGCAGCGTCGACGGCAGTTCGGCGGGGATCACCGGCACTTCCGGCGCCCATTTTGCCTTTTCGATGACGAAGGTCGCCGGGGCCTCGCCGGTCAACACCGCGATCGCATGCTCGAGCACGCCACGCTGGCGGACGAGTTCGGCGAGGTCGCCGCGCGTGCTCGCGACCTGCGTCTGCGCCTGCAGGACGTCGGTCTTGGCCGATACCCCGGCATTGTAGCGGTTGAGCGTGATCTGCAGCGAGCGGTCGTACGACTTGCCGGTCTGGACCGTCAGATCGATTTCGGCGTCGAGCGAGCGCAGCTGGAAATAGTCGCTGGCGAGCGTCGACTGCGCCGACAGCCGCGCGGCGGCGAGGTCGGCGGCGCTGGCGGCGGCGTTGCCCTTCGCCTGCTCGACCGTCCGCCGGACCCGGCCCCACAGGTCGGGTTCCCAGCTCGCGCCGCCGGTGATGCGGTAGCGCGTGCCGCTGCCGGTCGAGCCGACCGTCGAGCTGCCGGTATTGCCGGTCGAGCCGCTGCCGGTCGTGCCCGAGCCGATGCCGCCGCCGGTGGCCGTGCCGGTCGCGCCCGTCCCGCCGCCACTCGTGATGATCGTGCCGTTGCTGCCGCCACCGCCCGAGCGTGTCACCGCGGGCGTGACGTCGAGCGTCGGGAAATAGCCGGCGCGCGCCTCGCGGACGAGCGCTTCGGCCTGTTCGAGCGCGGCGGCGGAGGCGGCGATGTTCTGGTTCGAGACCTCGATCCGCGCGCAGAGGTCGTTGAGCACGGGGTCGTTGAACAGCGTCCACCACGGCCCCTTGTCGAGCAGATCGCCCGGCGCGGCGGTGGTCCAGCCGGCGGCTTCCTTGAACGCCGGCGGGGTCAGGTCGGTCGGGCGCTTGTAGTTTGGGCCGACGGTGCAGGCCGAGACGAGAAGCGTGCCGAGGGCGATCGCCGTGATCCCGCGGCGGTTGTGGTCGATCATGCAAACTCCGGATGCAGCCGCGCGGCCCGCACTTCGCGGCCCGGGCGGCGGAAGCGGTCGAGCGCGAGATAGACGACCGGCGTGGTCAGCAGCGTCAGCACCTGGCTGACGAGCAGCCCGCCGATGATCGCAATGCCGAGCGGGTGGCGCAGCTCGGCGCCCTCGCCCCAGCCGATCGCCAGCGGCACCGCGCCGAGCACGGCGGCGAGCGTCGTCATCACGATCGGGCGGAAGCGCAGTAGCGAGGCGCGGGTGATCGCCTCGCGCGGGCTCAGCCCTTCCTCACGCTCGGCGGCGAGGGCGAAGTCGATGATCAGGATCGCGTTTTTCTTGACGATGCCGATCAGCAGGACGACGCCGATCAGAGCGATGATCGAGAATTCGGTCCCGCTTGCGAGCAGCGCGATCACCGCCCCGACGCCCGCCGACGGCAGGGTCGACAGCACCGTCAGCGGGTGGATCAGGCTTTCGTAGAGCATGCCCAGCACGATGTAGATGACGACGATCGCCGCGAGGATCAGGTACGGTTCGCTC
>CAXTPH010000345.1:0-2568 GCA_964245955.1 uncultured Sphingomonadaceae bacterium
CGCGCGTGTCGCGCTCGTCGGCGCTCGCGTCGAAGGCGACCGGCTTCCCGATCGCCAAGGTCGCGGCGCTGCTCGCGGTCGGCTACACGCTCGACGAGGTGCAGAACGACATCACCGGCGCGACCCCGGCGGCGTTCGAACCGACGATCGACTATGTCGTCACCAAGATTCCGCGCTTCGCCTTCGAGAAGTTCAAGGGGGCCGAGGCCGTGCTCGGCACCGCGATGAAGTCGGTCGGCGAGGTCATGGCGATCGGCCGGACGATCCATGAATCGCTGCAGAAGGCGCTGCGCGGGCTCGAGACCGGGCTGACCGGGTTCGACGAGGTCGAAAGCCTCGCTGGCGCGAGCGACGAGGAGATCGCGGCGGCGCTGAGCATCCCCGGCCCCGACCGGCTACTGATCGCGGCACAGGCGCTGCGGAGTGGGTTTTCGGTCGAGAAAGTCCACGCGATCACCTTCTACGAACCGTGGTTTCTCAACCGGATCGCCGAGATCATTGCGGCGGAGGCCGAGGTCCGCGCGCACGGTCTGCCGAGTGACGCGGCGGGGATGCGGCGGCTCAAGGCGATGGGGTTCGCCGACACCCGGCTGGCGAAGCTCACCGGCGGCACCGCGGCCGAGGTCGCCGCGCACCGCCACGGGCTCGGTGTCCGCCCGGTGTTCAAGCGCATCGATACCTGCGCCGCCGAGTTCGCCGCCAAGACGCCGTACATGTATTCGACCTACGAGGCCCCGAGCTTCGGCGCGCCCGAGTGCGAAAGCCAGCCGACGGATGCGCGCAAGGTCGTCATCCTCGGCGGCGGGCCGAACCGGATCGGGCAGGGGATCGAGTTCGACTATTGCTGCTGCCACGCCTGCTACGCGCTCGGCGACGCCGGGTTCGAGACGATCATGGTCAACTGCAACCCGGAGACGGTCAGTACCGACTACGACACCTCCGACCGCCTGTATTTCGAGCCGCTGACCGCCGAAGACGTCCTCGAAGTCCTCCACAAGGAGATGGAGAACGGCGAACTCGTCGGCGTCATCGTCCAGTTCGGCGGGCAGACCCCGCTCAACCTCGCGAGCGCGCTCAAGGCGGCAGGCATCCCAATCCTCGGCACCTCGCCCGACAACATCAATTTGGCCGAAGACCGCGAACGCTTCGCCACACTGGTCCAACAACTTGGCCTCAAACAACCGAACAACGGCATCGCGGTCGACCGCGTCCAGGCGGCGGCGATCGCCGAGCGCGTCGGCTATCCGGTGCTGATGCGCCCGTCATTCGTCCTCGGCGGACGGGCGATGGAGGTGGTCGAGACTCCCGCCGCGCTCGACGCCTACCTCCGCGACAACGCAGCGGCGCTGAGCGGCGGCCCGGTGCTGATCGATCAATACCTTCGCGACGCGGTCGAGGTCGACGTCGATGCGCTCGCCGATCCCGATACGGTGTTCGTCGCTGGCGTCCTCCAGCATATCGAAGAGGCGGGGGTCCATTCGGGTGATAGCGCCTGCTCGATCCCGCCGCACAGCCTCGGCCCGGACATCATCGCCGAGATCGAGCGCCAGACCGCGCTCCTCGCCCGCGCGCTCGAGGTCCGCGGACTGATGAACATCCAGTTCGCGGTCAAGGACGGCGCGGTCTACCTGATCGAGGTCAATCCGCGCGCGTCGCGGACGGTGCCGTTCACCGCCAAGGCGACCGGCATCCCGATCGCCAAGATCGCGGCGCGGGTGATGGCGGGGGAGCCGCTCGCGTCGTTCAACCTTAAGCGTCCGGCGTGGAAGCATATCGCCGTCAAGGAGGCGGTGTTCCCCTTCGCCCGTTTCCCCGGGACCGACCCGGTCCTCGGCCCCGAGATGAAGTCGACCGGCGAAGTGATGGGTATCGACAGCGACTTCGCGATGGCGTTCGCCAAGGCGCAGCTCGCCGCCGGGACCGTCCTGCCGATGGCGGGGACGGTGTTCCTGTCGGTCAAGGACAGCGATAAGGAAGTCATCCTCGACGCTGCGCGCGATCTCGTCGCGATGGGCTTCGGCCTGATCGCCACCGACGGCACCGCGCGCTTCCTCGAAGCGCAGGGGATCGCCGTCGAACGCGTCAACAAGGTCCAGCAGGGGCGGCCGCACATCGTCGACCGGATCAAGGACGGCGGGGTGGCGCTGATCGTCAACACCACCGAAGGCGCGCAGTCGATGAAGGACTCGGCGTCGATCCGCGCGTCGGCGCTGTACGGCAAGGTCCCGTACTTCACCACCGCCTCGGCCTATGTCGCCGCGACCCAGGCGATCGCCGCGCTGAAACAGCGACCGCTTGAAGTACGGTCGCTGCAATCCTATTATTCAGCGCTGGATAATTAGCCCCCCGTCAGAGAGTTTGCCGTCAGCGGTGGTCACTCCGCCGGGGGCGAAGCGTCAATCAGGGAAGTCAGCGAATGGCGACGGTCGAGAAATATCCGATGCTGGCGGAAGGGCACGCCGAGTTGATGGCGACGCTGCGCAACCTCAAAGAGGTCGAGCGCCCCAAGAACGTCGAGGACATCGAAACCGCGCGCGCGCACGGCGACCTGTCGGAAAACGCCGAATA
>CAXTPH010000346.1:0-2552 GCA_964245955.1 uncultured Sphingomonadaceae bacterium
GGTCGAGCGTCGCGATCGCCGCCGCGCACGCCAGCGGGTGCGCCGAATAGGTGTAGCCGTGGAACAGCTCGATCCCCGCCGGGCCGTGCTCGACCAGGGCCTCGTGGATAAAATCGGCCGCGACCACCGCTCCCATCGGGACGGTCGCATTGGTCAGCCCCTTGGCGCAGGCGATCAGGTCGGGCGTCACGCCGAAATGATCCGCACCGGTCGCCGCACCGAGGCGGCCGAAGCCGGTGATGACCTCGTCGAAGATCAGCACGATGCCGTGGTGCGTGGCGATCCTGCGCAGGCGTTCGAGATAGCCGATTGGCGGGACGAGCACCCCGGTCGACCCGGCGAGCGGCTCGACGATCACCGCCGCGATCGTCTCGGCGCCGTGGAGCGCGACCAGCCGCTCGAGGTCGTCGGCGAGGTCGGCCCCGTGCGGCGGCTGGCCGATGCTGAAGGCGTTTTCGGGCAGATGCGTGTGGCGGAGGTGGTCGACCCCGCCAAGCGAGCCGAACGCCCGTCGGTTGTTGACGATGCCGCCGACCGAGATCCCACCGAAGCCGACGCCGTGATAGCCGCGCTCGCGCCCGATCAGGCGGGTCCGCGTCCCCTGCCCGATCGACCGCTGATAGGCGAGCGCGATCTTGAGCGCGGTGTCGACCGCTTCGGACCCCGAATTGCAGAAGAAGACGTGATCGAGGCCCTCGGGAAACATCAGCGCGAGCTTCGCCGCGGCGGCGAAGGCGAGCGGATGGCCGAGCTGGAATACGGGCGCGAAATCCATCACCCCGGCCTGGTCGCGAATCGCCTGCGTGATCTCGGCGCGGCCATGCCCGGCGTTGACGCACCATAGCCCGGCGGTGCCGTCGAGCAGCCCCGCGCCGCGGTCGGTCCAATAATACATCCCCTCGGCGCGGGCGAGCAGCCGCGGCTGCGCCTTGAACGCCTTGTTCGCGGTGAACGGCATCCAGAACGCATCGAGGGCGTTCGGCGCGGGTTGGGTGGCCATCGCTAATCCTTTGTCGTCATCCCCGAAGGACAACGCTTCAGCCGACGAAGCCCGCCCCCGTCCGCGCCCGCACCTCATCGGCGGTCACGCCCGCCGCGCATTCGACCAGCCGGAACGGCGCCCCCTTGCGGTCGGCGCGCTCGAACACCGCGAGGTCGGTGATCAGCACGTCGACGACGTTCGACCCCGTCAGCGGCAGCGTGCACGCCGCGCAGAACTTGATCCCGCCGGTCTTGTCGTTGTGGTCCATCATCACGACGATCCGCCGCGCGCCGGCGACGAGGTCCATCGCCCCGCCCATCCCCTTGATCATCTTGCCTGGGATCATCCAGTTGGCGAGGTCGCCGTTCTCCGCGACTTCCATCGCGCCGAGGATCGACAGGTCCATGTGCCCGCCGCGAATCATCGCGAACGAATCGGCCGAACTGAAATAGCTCGTCCGGCGCAGCTCGGTGATCGTCTGCTTGCCGGCGTTGATCAGGTCGGGGTCTTCCTCGCCCGCGAACGGAAACGGCCCCATGCCGAGCATGCCGTTTTCCGACTGCAGCGTGATGTCGATGCCCGGCGCGATATGGTTCGCGACCAACGTCGGCATACCAATGCCGAGGTTGACGTAGAAGCCGTCTTTAAGCTCGGCGGCGGCGCGGGCGGCCATCTCGTCGCGGGTCCACGGCATCGGTGTTTCCTTGTCGGCTAGCGCTTGGGCTCGACGACCGTCGCCGGTCTGGCATCGGGATGGGCGCGTTCGTCATCGAACTGGCCCCAGATCAGGCCGAGGGCATCGGCCTCGGGCGCGTCGGCGAACTGCATGGCATAGGCGCGCGCTACCTGCCGGATCGCATCGGCCATGAAGCGGCCGAACTCCTCGGGCACCGGCACCGGCTCGACATCGACGAAATAGACCGGCGCTTCGCCTTCGCGGTACCAGATGCGCAGCACCTCGGACAGACCGGCCACCGTCTCAGCCTGATCCCTGATGTTCAGCTCGCCCGGAAGCCGCCCGAGACCGAACATCAAACCGTCTCCCGCGCGCGAACCGTGCGCTGCTCGATCCGCTTCTCGAAATCATGGCCGAGGACGACGCGCTGGACATAGACCGACGGCGTATGGATGCCGTCGGGGTCGAGCGCGCCGGGTTCGACCAGTTCCTCGACCTCGGCGACGGTCACCCGTCCCGCGGTCGCGGCGTTCGGATTGAAGTTCCGCGCGGTCTTCCGGTAGACAAGGTTGCCGTACGGATCGCCCTGCCATGCATGGACGATCGCGAGGTCGGCGACGATGCCGTGTTCGAGAATGTAGGTCTCGCCGGCAAAGTCCTTGTGTTCCTTGCCCTCGGCGATCTTCGTGCCGACGCCGGTCTTGGTGTAGAAGCCAGGGATGCCCGCCCCTCCGGCGCGGATGCGCTCAGCGAGCGTCCCCTGCGGCGCGAATTCGAGCTCTAGCTCGCCCGACAGATACTGCCGCTCGAACTCCTTGTTCTCGCCGACGTACGACGAGATCATCTTCTTCACCTGCCGGCTGTGCAACAGGACGCCGAGGCCGAAACCGTCGA
>CAXTPH010000347.1:0-2548 GCA_964245955.1 uncultured Sphingomonadaceae bacterium
GAGACGACCGAGGCCGAGCTGATGGAGACGGTGTTCGCGCATCCGACGCTGAGCGAGATGATGCATGAGAGCGTGCTCGACGCCTATGGCCGGGCGTTGCACTATTAGGCGATGATCGCGCTCGCCCTCACCGCTGCTGCCGCGCTGAGCGGGCTTGACGCGGCGATCCATGCGAGCGTCGCGCCGTGTCCGCTGCCGGTCGCGGGCGAGATCACCGTCTGCGGGCGGCGCGGTGCGGAGGAGCGGAGCCGCTATCTGTCGCCGCTTCCCGCCGAGATCGAGGTCGGCGACCCACGGGCACAGAGCGTGTCGGCGGCGCGCAACGGCCTGTTCGACTACGACAGCGGCGGCACCGGCTCATGCTCGGCGACGGGGGCAGGCGGCATGATGGGCTGCGGCTTCCAGAAGCACAAGCACTGGGTGCTGCAGAAGGCCGGCGCGAAGGACGGGCGCGGGCCGCTGTTCGACAAGTGACGGAATTGTCGCGGGAACTTGGGGGCGGCGCGCCGGTTTGAGGTCGTGGGGGGCAACCGGAGATCTGCCATGGAAGCCGCCCACCCCGTATCTGCGCTGATGTTCGTCACCTTCGGCATCGTGCTGGCCCTGCTGATCGGCGGGTACCTTTACTTCATTCGCAAGCCGTCGAACGCCAAGGCCGGCGACCGCATGCCCGAGCGCGGCGAGCCGGGTGCTCCCGATGTCCAGCGCGGCGTGCCGATCGACCCCGCTTATCGCGAAAAAGGTAAGGTCTAGCCCCAGTCGACCGCGACCGGTTCGAACCGGTCGGTCGCGGGATCGAGAATGCGCAGGATGCCGTCGGCGATGTCGAAGTGCGCACCCTGTAGGTCGAGCAGACCCTCGGCCTCGCGCCTGGCGACGAACGGGAAGCTGCGCAGATTGTCGAGGCTCAGCCGGATCGCGGCGAGTTCGAGCGCCTGCTGCGCATCCATGTCGGGGCTGATCGCGGCGGCGGCGCGGACGCGGTCGCGGGCGGGTTCGATCTTCGCCATCCAGCGGCCGATGAACGCACCGTGGCCCTCGGCGGCCTCGTCGAACTTGCCGGTCAGTGACGCGGTGATACCGCCGCAGCGGGCGTGGCCGAGAACGACGATATGCTCGACCTCGAGCTGGGTGACGGCGAACTCGATCGCCGCGGACGAGCCGTGGGTTGCGCCGTCGGCCTCGTAGGGCGGCACGAGGTTGGCGACGTTGCGCATGACGAACATCTCGCCGGGGACCGAATCGAAGATGCGGGTCGGGTCAACGCGGCTGTCGGCGCAGGCGACGATCATGATTTTCGGCGACTGGCCGATGTGGGCGAGTGCGTCGAACCGCGCGCGCTGGTCGTTGTACGGCCCGGCGCGGAAGCGGCGGTAACCGTCGAGGAGGGTGTCGAGCGCATCCATTACGGGTTCGATAGCGGCGCGGCGCGGCGAGGGCAACTGCGGCCGGGCAGGTGACGAAGTTGACAAAGTTGATCGTTGTCACCGGTTTTCGATGGTCGCAGGGCGGCCGAAGTTGACAAAGTTGATCGTTGTCACCGGTTTTCGGATGTATGCGCGTCGTCCGGGATGTGCCGATCCGCGCGAACTGACGACCGACAATGAGAAAGAGCGTGTTGCGCTGCCCGAGCGCATCGGGGCTCAGGCTACCATGATCGTTCGGGTGTAGGACAGCGCCGATGCGCCGCGCCGATCGACGTTGGCTTTGGCGACGTCACGGCCTATCTAGGCCGCATGATCGATGTCGCCCCGACCCCCCGCGCGCGCAAGCCAGATTGGCTCCGCGTTCGCGCGCCGACCTCGCCCGCCTTTGCCGAGACGCGCAAGCTGATGCGTCGCCTCGGCCTCAACACGGTGTGCGAGGAGGCGGCGTGCCCGAACATCGGCGAATGCTGGACGCAAAAGCACGCGACGGTGATGATCCTCGGCGACACCTGCACCCGCGCCTGCGCCTTCTGCAACGTCAAGACTGGCATGCCGCAGCCGGTCGATCGGCTCGAGCCCGAGCATGTCGCCGAGGCCGCGGGTGAGCTCGGCCTCGAACATATCGTCATCACCTCGGTCGATCGCGACGACCTGCCCGACGGCGGGGCCGGCCAGTTCGTCCGCGTTATCGAGCAGCTTCGCCGCCGCGCGCCGAACACGACGATCGAGATCCTGACGCCCGATTTTCGCAACAAGGCCGACCGCGCGGTCGCGACGATCGTCGCCGCGCGCCCCGACGTCTATAACCACAACCTTGAAACCGTGCCGCGGCTGTACCCGACGATCCGCCCGGGGGCGCGTTATTTCCACTCGCTGCGCCTTCTCGACCGGGTCAAGACGCTCGACCCGTCGATCTTCACCAAGTCGGGCCTGATGGTCGGGCTCGGCGAGGAGCGGCAGGAGATGCATCAGGTGTTCGACGACATGCGCTCGGCCGATGTCGACTTCCTCACCGTCGGGCAATATCTGCAGCCGACCCCGCGCCACGCCAGGGTGATCGACTTCGTCACCCCCGACACGTTCCGCAGCTATGCCGCGATCGCGCGCGCCAAGGGGTTCCT
>CAXTPH010000348.1:0-2544 GCA_964245955.1 uncultured Sphingomonadaceae bacterium
CAGGACACGCTCGGCGTGACGACCGCGCTGGTCAAGCCGTTCACCGGGCGCGTCGTCTATGCCGAGGACATGGCGCACAAGCGGTACAGCTTCTACGCGCCGCAGGTGTGGACCCGGCAACGCCGGATCGTCATGCCGACCGCCGAGATCCGCGGCACGCACTTGTGCAACGCGTACGAAGTCACGCGGATGAACGACATGATCGCCGCCGGGCTGCTCGACGTCACCGAGCCGACGATGGTGCCGTGGACCGGTCTGCCGCAAGCCCACCAGGCGATGTGGGACAACCAGCACAGCGGGGCGACCTACGTCGTCAACCACGCGCTGCCCGAAGCCGGATTGCGCGGCAAGGATGCGCTGCTCGAAGCCTGGGCCGCTGCCCAAACGCAGGGGAAGTAAGATGGCGACCAAGGTCAAGACGCCCGAACTGTCGCCGATGCCCGTCCGCGTCGGACGGCTCGCGGGCAAGGTCGCGCTCGTCACCGGCGCGGCGGGCAATCTCGGCGGCGAGATCGCGCGGCACTATCTCAACGAGGGTGCGACGGTCGTCTTCACCGGGCGGACGCAGGCGCGGATCGACGCCGCCGCCGCCGCCGCACGCGCCGATACCGGGGCCGACGAGGCGCAGACCTCGACCGTCGTCATGGACGGGGCCGACGCCGCGTCGTGCCGCGCCGGCATTGCCGAGATTCTGGAGCGTCACGGCCGCATCGACATCCTCGTCAACAATGCCGGATCGGCGGGGCCGAAGCAGCCGCTCGAACGCCTGCCGCTGAGCCGCGCCGACTTGGAAGCGCTCCAGGCCGAGGGCTCGACCGACACCGAGACGGTCGGGGACGCCGCACGCAACATCCTCGGCGTCGCGTGGAATATGGTCCGCGCGGCTGCGGGTGCGATGGCCGAGGGCGGGTCGATCATCAACGTCTCGACGATCTTCAGCCGGACGTATTATTACGGGCGCACCGCCTACACTGTGCCCAAGGCGGCGCTCAACGCGCTGTCGCGCGAGCTCAGCCTCGAGCTCGGGCCGCGCGGCATCCGCGTCAACCTCGTCTTCCCCGGGCCGATCGCGAGCGAGCGGATCCGCACCGTCTTCGCCGCGATGGACACGATGCGCGGCGACGATGCCGGCACCACCGCCGGCCAATTCTTCGACCTGATGAGCTTCGAGCGCTCGGTCGAGGGCGCGCCGCGCGCCAAGACCTTCCCGACCCCGCGCGACATTGCGATGACGTGCGTCTTCCTCGGCTCCGACGAGAGCGCGGCGTTCAACGGCCACGATTTCGAGGTCACCCACGGGATGACCGTCCGCAAGGAATCACGCTCGACCTATCTGTCGCGGCCGACGATGCGCTCGATCGACGGCGGCGGCCTCGCCGTCGTCGTCGCCGCGGGCACGCAGGTCGCCGAAGCGGTCGCGGTCGCGCGCGTCCAGGCCGATTGCGGCGCCGAGGTCCTGCTCGGCTTCATCCGCGAGGTCGAGGCGATCGAGGCGCGGCGGATGCTTGGGCACACCCCCCGGATCACCGTCGTCCAGTTCGACCGCGCCGACCACGACATGATGGACCGCGAGCTCGACGCCTTCACCGAGCGCGCCTGCGCGATCACCGGCGCGGTAATCATGCCGGCTTACGGTGCGGAACACTTCACCGGCACGCTCGCCGACGCCAGCGACGAGGCCGTCGACGAATTCGTCGACGACGAGCTCGTCGGCGCGATCGCGGTGGCGCGGACGCTCAGCCGCTACTGGAAGCGCCACGACAGCCTCGTCCACGACCCGCGCTTCATCTTCATGGGCAACGGCAGCGACGGCGCCGGCGACATCTGGACCAACTTCCATCGGGCGATGATCGAGCAGCTCGTCCGCGTCTGGCGCGACGAGAGCGAGGTCGACGTCAGCCACGGCCGCCGCCGCCAGCTCGAATGGGGCAACCAGATCGTCCGCTTCGGCAACAGCGAGCCCGAGAACCTGCCGTTCGCAGCGGGCCAAGCGGCGCGGACCTTGCTCAAGGAGCGCAAGATCCAGTCGGTCAATCTCTACCTGCCGCCGTCAATCGGCGAGGCGACCGGCGCGCGCAAGGCGATGGTCGGCTTCAGCGAGAACATCACCGGGCTCCACCTCGGCAAGGTCGCGCTGATCACCGGCGGCTCGGCGGGCATCGGCGGCCAGGTTGCACGGCTGCTCGCGCTGGCGGGTGCGAAGGTGATGATCGTCGCCCGGCGCGAGAGCGAACTGGCGACCACCCGCGCGCGGATCGTCGGCGAGCTCGAGGACGTCGGCTTCTCGGGCGTCGAACGCCGCGTGCGGACGCTCGCCGGGATCGACGTCGGCAACCTCGCGACGCTGCAGAAGGCGGTCGACGAGACGATCAAGGCGTTCGGCCGGATCGACTATCTGATCAACAACGCCGGTGTGTCGGGGGCCGAGGAGATGGTCGTCGACATGTCGGTCGACGCGTGGCGCTACACGCTCAACGCCAATCTCATCTCGAACTACGCGCTGATGCACATGGTCGTGCCCGGCATGAAGGCGCAGGGGTCGGG
>CAXTPH010000349.1:0-2539 GCA_964245955.1 uncultured Sphingomonadaceae bacterium
CGCGGTCGGCATCAAAGCTGTGGTTGACGATCCGCCCGTCGACCCGGTCGTAGCGGGTGATGCCGCGTGTCCCCGACCAGTAATCGCGGTTGCGGCCATACGGCAGGATTACGCCGCGCAGCGACCGCCCGTAGAGCGCGCCGCGCGGGACATAGACCCAGCTTGGCTGATACCACTGGTCATAGCCCCAGTCGTTGAAGCTGTCGCCGTACGCGCCGGCAAAGCCGAGGCTCAGGCTGACGCGCGGCGGCAGCGGGGCCCAGCCGGTGACGTCGTCGCTGTCGCGCCATGCGACCCAGCCGGGACCCCAGACGGTGTCGGGGGTCCACACCCAGCCGATCGCCGGGTCGAAGCCCCAGCGCCCGAAGTGGTACACCGCCCAGCCGAACGGCTCGTCGCTGCGCCATGTCTGGCCGAAGCGGCCCTCTTCCCAATGCCCGATCGTGTACGGACGCCAGTCGCGCCCGACGTTCGGCGTCCACGCCCGGCCGAAGCGGCTGTCGACCCAACGGCCGAAATGCGACAGCGGCTCGAAGAACACCGAGATCGAATCGACCGACTGGCCGTCGGTGTCATAGCCCGACTGGGCATAGCCGTCCGGTTGCGGATAGTCCTGCGCCGCCGCCGGCAGGGCGGCCAGCAGGACGAGGGGCAGAAGGGCGCGCAGCCGCATGGTGGTCCATCCCGTTGATCTTCGGGACATTGTCTAGACCTTGGCGGTTGTCGCGGCGATGAACGTCATTCGGCGGCGAGGCGGACCGGATCGGCGAGCGGCAGTTCGGGCTGCAGCGCGGCGCGACGCGCGCGGCGGCGTTCGCCGACCGATTCGATGCTCAGATAGACGACCGGGGTGATGAAGAGCGTCAGCACCTGGCTGACCATCAGCCCGCCGAGCACCGCGACGCCGAGCGGCTGGCGCAGTTCCGCCCCTGCACCGAGGCCGAGCGCGAGCGGCAGCGCGCCGGCGATCGCGGCGAAGGTCGTCATCATGATCGGGCGGAAGCGCGTCGTCGCCGCTTGCCGGATCGCGTGCGCCGGCGTCCAATTATGCTCGCGCTGCCCGGCGAGGGCGAAGTCGATCATCATGATCGCGTTCTTCTTGACGATGCCGATCAGCATGACGACGCCGATGATGCCGATCACGTCCAACGGCATGTGGAAGATCGCCAGCGCCGCGACCGCGCCGATGCCGGCGGCGGGCAGCCCCGACAGGATCGTGATCGGGTGGATGAAGCTTTCGTAGAGCACGCCGAGGACGATGTAGATCACAAGCACGGCGGCGAGGAACAGCCAGCCCATGCCGTTGGTCGATGCCTCGAACGCCTGGGCGTTGCCCTGGAACGATCCCTCGATCGTCGACGGCATGTTCATATCGGCCTCGATCGCCTCGATCCTCGTCTTCGCCTCGCTCAGCGCGGTGCCCGGCGACAGGTTGAAGCTGATCGTCACCGCCGGCAGCTGGCTCTGGTGGTTGATCGACAGCGGGGCCCCCTCGATCACCGTCCGCGTCACCGCCGACAACGGCACCGTCGCGCCGTTCGCCCCGCGGACATACAGCGACGAAATCGTGTCGGGGGTCATCTGGTCGCCCGGCGAAATCTCGAGGATCACCTGATAGCTGTCGACGTCGGTGTAGATCGTCGAGATCTGTCGCGTGCCATAGCTCGAATACAGCGTGTCGCGGATCGCCTGGACCGGCACGCCGAGGCGCGAGGCGGCGTCGCGGTCGATCTCGACCCGCGCCTGGCGCGCGCCGCGCTGCAGGTCCGAATTGACGTCCTCGAACCCCGGGGTGCCGCGGACCCGTGCCTCGAAGGTCTGAGCGAAGCCGAACAGCGCCGGCTGGTCGACCGACTGCAGCGTGTACTGGAAATTGGTCGACGACGGTCGCGCGCCGAGCGTCAGATTCTGCGGGATGTTCGGCGACGCGAGGACGCCGGGGATGCCGCCGAGTTTCTTGCGCAGCCGCGCCTGGACGACCTCGGCCGGGTCGCGTTCGGCGCGCGGCTTCATCGGCGCGAAGATGCGTCCCGCGCCGCCGCCGACGCCGGTGAACGAGTTGACCCGCAGGATCGCCGGGTCGGCCAGGATGATCTTGGCAAGCGCGTCCTGCTTCGCCTGGAGCGTCGGATAGGCGGCGTCGGGCGCGACCTCGACGCCGACGAACATGTTGCCGGTGTCCTCGGTCGGGAAAAAGCCCTTGGGGATCGCGCCGAAGCCCCAGATCGCGACGACGATCGACGCGAGCGTCAGCCCGAGGACGATCCGCCGCCGCGCGAGCACCCAGTCGAGCGCGCGGGCATAGCCGCGCTGCGCCCGGCCGAAATTGCGCGTCGACCAGCGCGCGACGCGCCCTGGCTGCTCCTCGCCACCTTTGAGGACGCGCGATGCGATCATCGGTGCGAGCGTCAGCGCGATCACCGCCGACACGCCGATCGCGATCGTCATCGTCACGGCGAATTCGCGGAACAAGCGCCCGACCACCCCGCCCATGAACAGCAGCGGGATGAACACCGCGACGAGGCTGATCGAGATCGAC
>CAXTPH010000350.1:0-2534 GCA_964245955.1 uncultured Sphingomonadaceae bacterium
GGTCTTGGTATCGCCGAACACGTCGCCGACAGCACCCTTCGCCTTGCCGCCGAACTCGTTCAGCGTGCCTTCGACCGTATCGCTGTTGATGGCCATGATTTCATTCCTCTGCGGTTGGAACCTCGAGCGGCCCGATCCTTCGATCCGGCCCGCGCCCGCTCAACGGACACGCAACAAAATAGTTCATTCCGTTCCCGAAATCTAATCGTCGCCGCGAATTTTCCCGCGCCCCGCCTTGATCCCCGACCGCACGCTCTTGCCTTCGAGCCGCCGCTCCCTCGATCCCGCCGTCGGCCGCGAGGCACGACGTTTGACCGGCGCGACCGCGGCAGCAGCGATCATCGCGACCAGGCGCGCGCGCGCGTCGGCGCGGTTGCGCTCCTGCTCACGAAATCGCTGGGCGGTCAGGACAAGCACCCCGTCCTGCGTCATCCGGCTGCCGGCGAGCTTCATCAGCCGCACCGCGACCGCGTCGGGCAGGCTGCGCGAGCGGCGGACGTCGAAGCGGATCTGCACCGCCGAGCTGACCTTGTTGACGTTCTGCCCGCCCGGCCCGCTGGCGCGGATGAAGCTCTCGACGATCTCGTCGTCGTCGAGCGCGATTTCGGGGGTGACGGCGATCATGCCGACGCCCTACCCTATTGGCTTTCGACCGTCACCGGAGCGAACGCATGATCACCGTCCACCACCTCAACAACTCGCGGTCGCAGCGCATCCTCTGGCTCTGCGAAGAGCTCGGGATCGGCTACGACATCAAGTTCTACATGCGCGACACGGCGACCAACCTCGCGCCGCCCGAGCTGAAGGCGGTTCATCCGCTCGGCAAGTCGCCGGTGATCGAGGACGGCGACTTGAAGGTCGCCGAATCGGGGGCGATCGTCGACTATCTGATCCGCGCGCACGGCAACGGCGCGTTCGCCCCCGCGCCGGGCACGACCCTCCACGAAATATATCTCGAATGGCTGCACTTCGCCGAGGGGTCGGCGATGCTGCCGTTCATGCTCGCGCTTTATACCGGCCGCCTTGGAAGCGCCGCCGCCCCGCTCAAGCCGCGGCTCGACGAGCAGGTTGCGAGCCACCTGGCCTTCTTCGACGCCGAGCTCGGCGACAACGACTGGCTGGTCGGCAACGCGCTGTCGGGGGCCGACATCATGATGTCGTTCGTCGCCGAGATCGCCGCGACGCGCGGGCCGATCGGCGATTTCCCGCGCATTCTCGCCTATGCCAAGCGAATCCAGGCGCGGCCGGCGTGGCGCGCGGCACTCGAGCGCGGCGGCCCGTACGCGCTGACGCTGCCTGTGGCGTGAACCCGCAAGCGGTTCACGCTTCCTGCGTGAGCCACAGCCGGCTGAAGCGCGGCCACAGCAAATTGAGCGCGAGGCCGCCGATCACGAGTGCGCCCGCGCCGAGCTTCCACAGCGGGACAGGCTCGTCGAGCCACCACGCCGCCGCACCGACCCCGAACACCGGCACGAGCAGCGACCACGGCGCGACCGTCGCCGCCGGGTAGCGCGTCAGCAGGAAGCCCCACGCGCCGTAGCCGAACATCGTGTTGCCGACCGCCTGCCACACGACTGCGCCCCACGTCGCGGCGTCGGCGCGTGCGACCCCGGCGAGCATCGCCGGCGCGCCCTCGACCGCGAGTGACAGCAGGAACAGCGGCGGGACCGCGAACAGGCTCGCCCAGACAACATAAGCAAGCATGTCGACTCCGGCGCTGCGCCGCTGGACGATGTTGCCGCATGCCCACGCCGCCGCCGCCGCAAGCGTCAGGGCGATGCCGCCGAGCGTCGTCGCGCCGCCGGTGTTGGCGCCGATCAGCGCGATCCCCGCCGCCCCCATCGCCAGCGCGATTGCCTGGATGAAGCGAAGCCGCTCACCGCTCAGCGCCATGGCGAGGCCGATGGTGAAGAACACCTGGCTCTGGACGACGAGGCTGGCGAGGCCCGGCACGATCCGGCCGTTGATCGCGATGAACAGCAGCCCGAACTGCCCGACCCCGATCAGGATGCCGTAGAGCGCGAGCTGCCCGAGCGGCACCTTCGGCCGCCGCAGCAGGAACACGCCGGGAAACGCGGCGAAGGTGAAGCGCAGCGTCGCGAACAGCAGCGGCGGCAGGTGCGCGAGCGCGAGCTTGATGACGACGAAATTAGTCCCCCACACCGCGACGACACCGAGCGCGAGCAGCGCGTGGCGCGGGGTCAGCGCGGCGTTCACGCGACGGCGAACCGGCGCGGCAGGGCGAGCGTATGGAGCGCGACCGCCGCTCCGGTCAGCGACACCGCCATGACGATCGCCATCGGCAGCGGCGTGCCGTCGTGGAACGCCCCGGCGATCGTCGCCGCGAGCGCGCCGAAGCCGAACGACGCCGACCCGATCAGCGCCGAGGTCGCCCCGGCGCGCAGCGGATCGACGCCGAGTGCGCCAGCGGTGGCGTTGGCGGCGATGAAGCCGAACGAGGTCAGCGTGACGAACAGCATCGCCAGTACCGCCCACGGCGCGCCCGCCATCACGGCCGCGACGAGTCCCGCCCC
>CAXTPH010000351.1:0-2504 GCA_964245955.1 uncultured Sphingomonadaceae bacterium
CGCGATGCTCCCGATGGCGATCGCGGCCAGGTAGCTCGGCAGCGCCAGCCGCCGAACTTTGGTAAAATACTCCGCCAGCGCCCAGCTCGCCGCCGCGACGAGCGCCGCGCCGAGCGCGGGGGCGATCTGCCCGCCGAGGGTGCCGAGCGCGAACAGCACGAGGCCGATCGCGATCGTGACGAATATGTCGTTGAAGCCGGTGAGGAGCCGAAACGACTCCTCGTCGGGCCCGGCGACATCGGCGGCGCGCGAACTGGTGAAGGCGAGCAGCCGCTCGCGCGTCGTCGCGTCGAGAATTCCGGCCTGAACCGCCGCGTCGAGGTCGATCTCACTCATCGCTTGGCTCCACGCTCGCCCGCTGCCGGTTCATGCCCGGGATAGTACGCCCGGCCCAAAGGCCTCCCCTCGGGCCGGTGCCGCAACGGAACCGCGCCCTTGCGCCATCGTTCCTTGGAAATCATCAACAATCGGAGACAGTCAATGCGTCGTATCGCCCTGCTTACCTTTTCTGCCATTGTCGCGTTATCGTCGCTTCCCGCCCATGCCGGCGAGGCCGAGCGAGCACGTCAGGCGATCGCCGAAGCCCAAGGCAAGATCGATGCCGGTGATAAGGCGGGGGCCAACGGCGACGCCGCCCTGTTGCAGACGCAGGCGCGCGATGCGCTCCAGTCGGCAAAGGATCGGCTGAACCGGGGCCGGAAGGAAGAGGCGATTACCGACGCGCACCATGCGAGCGAACTTGCCGACCGCGCGATCGTCGCGTCGCAGAACCGTCGCGTCGGCGAAGTCCGCGATCAGGCGCGGAGCGCCGAGGCGCAGGCTGCCGCCGCCCAGGCGAATGCCGCGGCAGCGAATGATCGTGCCGAAGCGGCGCAGAGCCAGGCGATGACGGCACAGCAGCAGGCCGATGCCAACGCGCAGGCTGCGGCCGCGGCGACGGCACAGGCCGAGGCGCTCCGCAATGCACCGCCGCCGGCGCCAGCTCCGACGGCAACGACGACAGTGACCACGGTCGACAAGCAGGTGGTGCGGACGCCGGCACGAACGACGACGCGAAAAGTCATCCATCATCCCGCGGTCGTTGCCGACAAGACCACGGTGACGACGACCACGACGCCGAATTAGGAAGCAACTCCGGACCGCCGTCGCGGCGGTCCGGAGTTTCACTGCTGGCGTGCGGGATCAGCGCGCTACAATTCCAGCGCAGGCACGATCAAGGCCTCGGCATATGGCTTGCGCCGACGCGAATGTCGCTGTGTGCCGTAACTAATTCCGCGAGATCGCTGCACGCCGATGCCGGACCGCGGCTCCCGTCAGCCCGAAGCCTGCGATGAGCAGTATCCAAGACGACGGTTCGGGAACCCCTGGCGCCGGTGCGCTGGCATTGGCCACACCCGGGCTCAGGGTAACCGTCCCGCCCGACAGCCCGTATTGCGACAAAAATGCCGGATTGATCCCGATCAGCGGATCGAGCGACGCCGTCGCGGTCGCGCCGGGGTGATTGTTGACCGTGACCGTCATCGGCGCGCCGTCGACGAAAATGGTTTGCGAGTTCGTCACCCCAAAGACCGTCGCATAGAGCGAAAGCGTTCCCTTGTAGTTCAGATAGTCGATGCCGCCGACGTTCGTCGTCCCGACATACTGTCCCGGCGCGAAAAACGTGAAGGCATCGTCGTTATCATATGCGACATCGCTGCTGCCGTGGGCGATTCCCGCGGTGATCGGATCGAACGAGACGTTGCCCGGCGCCGACGCGGTAAGGGAAAGGCTCGTCGACAGCCCGCCGCTATGAATATGACTGACCCCGGTGATTGTCGCGGCATTGGCAAATGTATAGCCGAGCGTCGGGTTGGCGTTCGCCGGCTTCGCTACCGTCAGTAGATACTGATATCGCAGCTCGGCATGGGCATAGGCCGATCCTGCTGGATTAGTCGGGTTGGTCGCCGACAGCGCGAGATAAGGATAGCCCGCGATGCTGATCGAGGCGGTCACGGCGACGTGCGGCGTGAACGTCGGCGGATTGCTCGGCGGATTGACGATGACCGAATAACTCGACTGGGCGGTGCCGACCCCGAAATGCGAATTATAGGCGATGCCGCCCGGACCGACGCCCGACGGATCGTTGTAGTTCGTACTCTCGACCGCGAACGGTGTGTCAAGCGTGGTCGGATCGGGTGTGGGCAGCAACGCTGCCGCGGGCGCCGAAACGAGACACGCCGCCAGCATAGCGAAACGGTTCAGTGAAATTAGCATGACGTCCCCAATTACGAAATCGAGAGCTGACGCCAAGCAACACTGCCCGATGTCCCGTCTAGACAAGCGGGGCCGTTTCTCAAGTCAAAAACTTACCGGCACTCCGGCAGACTACATGCCGCCGAGCGCCATTGCTCCCTGCGCGGCACCGGTATCGGGCACGACCTCGCCGGCGCGATCGCTGATCTCATCGAAGCGCGCGGCGATCGTCTCGGGGGTCATATCCTCGGGCGCGACATGAATGCCGCGGG
>CAXTPH010000352.1:0-2501 GCA_964245955.1 uncultured Sphingomonadaceae bacterium
GGAGCCGGGGGGCTGCGATCCACCACCGCGCGGTTGAGGTTGGTCTCGTCACCGCGAGCGCCCGGGTTAACTCCCGGGCGTTTTCGTTTGTGTCACGAGCAGGCGATGTTGGTCATGGCTTTACTTGTCGATGCTATGCTGCGCGCGGGGGCGTGAAGGAGTCGACCATGCTTAAGCCCCTGACTTTCCTGACTGCGGCGCTCGTCGCGATGCCCGGTCCCGCCGCCGCGGCGAGCCTCGTCCATTTCTCGATGGCCGGTGAGCATTCTGCCGAGTTCGACCTGCGCCAATCGCCCACGCCCGCGTCGTTCGTCACCGGCAGTTCGTTTGTCCTCGACGGTATCGCGGGCACCTTCGAAAATGCGGCCGGGACCGCGTCGATCCGCTTCTTCAACGACTCGCTTGGCGGTGGGCTGGAAATCATCGGCGACTTCGTCGGCCACTATAACCAGCTCTATGCCGGGTCCGAACGCGCGCCCTCGATCTACACCGGCGACTACCAGCTGATCGACGCCGCGACCCGCGGACAGTCGGGTCTCATCATCTTCCCCAACGGATCAATCGCCGACGTCCCCGAACCGGCTGGCTGGGTGATGCTCGTGGCGGGGTTCGGTCTTGTCGGGTCCGCGTTGCGCCGACGGCCGGCGATCGCCGGGGCGCGATAGACGCTTATCGAGACCCGGCGGCGACGCCGCCGCCGGGTTGAGCGCGCCCCACCCCCATGCTACCCGCCCTCGCTCACTCCGAGGGGTTCCATGTCCGTCGACGCCGCCACCGTCACCCGCATTGCCAAGCTCGCGCGGATCAAGCTCGCCGCCGGCGAGGCCGAGCCGCTGGTCGCCGAGCTTAACGGCATCCTCGGCTGGATCGAACAGCTCGGCGAGGTCGACACCGCCGGGATCGCGCCGATGACCGCGGTGATTCCGAACACGCTGCGCTGGCGCGACGATGTCGTGACCGACGGCGGGGTCCGCGAGAAGGTGCTGGCGAACGCGCCAGCGAGCGAGATCGGCTTCTTCGCGGTGCCGAAGGTGATCGAATAATGACCGCCCTTACCGACCTGACCCTCGCGGCGATGCGCGACGGGCTGCGGGCCAAGGCCTTCTCGGCGGTCGAGCTGACCGACCGGCACATCGCCGCGGTCGAGGCGGCGCGGGCGCTCAATGCTTTCATCGTCGAGACCCCCGACCATGCCCGCGCGGCGGCGGTCGCGGCCGACGCGGCGCTGGCCGACGGCCGCGCGCGGCCGCTGAGCGGCATCCCGCTCGGTATCAAGGACCTGTTCGCCACCAAGGGCGTCCAGACGACAGCGGGGTCGAAGATCCTCGAGGGCTTCGTCCCGCCGTACGAGTCGACCGTGACCGCCAAGCTGTTCGCCGATGGTGCCGGCATGCTGGGCAAGCTCAATATGGACCAGTTCGCGATGGGGTCGTCGAACGAGACCAGCGCGTTCGGCAACGTTGTCTCGCCGTGGCGGGCGCGCGGATCGAACCGGCCGCTGGTGCCCGGCGGATCGTCGGGCGGATCGTCGGCGGCGGTCGCGGCGCGGCTGTGCGCCGGGGCGACCGGCACCGACACCGGCGGCTCGATCCGCCAGCCCGCCGCCTTCACCGGCATCACTGGCATCAAACCGACCTACGGGCGCTGCTCGCGCTGGGGCGTTGTCGCTTTCGCCTCGTCGCTCGACCAGGCGGGACCGGTGGCGCGCGACGTGCGTGACTGTGCGATCCTGCTGCAGAGCATGTCGGGGTACGACGCGAAGGACGCGACCTCGCTCGACGTCGCAGTGCCCGACTTCGAGGCGGCGCTGACCGGCGACCTGCGCGGCGTCCGCGTCGGGGTGCCGAAGGAATATAGGCTCGACGGGATGGACGCGACCGTCGCGGCGGTGTGGGAGCAGGGCCTGGCATGGGCGAAGGACGCCGGGGCGACGATCGTCGAGGTGTCGCTGCCGCACACCAAATACGCCCTGCCCGCTTATTACATCATCGCCCCCGCCGAGGCGTCGTCGAACCTCGCGCGCTACGACGGGGTCCGCTACGGCCTGCGGGTCGCGCCAGATGGGGGGAGCCTCGACGCGATGTACGAGGCGACCCGCGCGGCGGGGTTCGGGCCCGAGGTCAAGCGGCGCATCCTGATCGGCACCTATGTCCTGTCGGCTGGCTTCTACGACGCTTACTACCTCCAGGCGCAGAAGGTCCGGGCCTTGATCGCTCGCGATTTCGACCGCGCGTGGGAGCAGTGCGACGTGCTGCTCACCCCGACCGCGCCCTCGGGGGCGTTCTCGCCGGGCGACAAGGCCGACCCGCTCGAGATGGATCTGAACGACGTCTTCACCGTGCCGTCGTCGCTTGCCGGGCTGCCGGCGATGTCGGTCCCGGCGGCGCTGACCGCGACCGGGCTGCCGCTCGGCCTGCAGGTGATCGGCCGGCCATTGGACGAGGCGGGGGTGCTCAATGCCGGCTTCGCGCTCGAGCGGGCGGCGGGGTTCACGGGCCGGC
>CAXTPH010000353.1:0-2488 GCA_964245955.1 uncultured Sphingomonadaceae bacterium
CAGAGAATCCAGATATGGCGCTCTGTCGCCAAGCGGTAAAGGCCTTGCAGAAAACCAACATGCCTACGCCTTTCAAGAAGACAAGGTCGAAGGCTCTACTTGCGAGCAAAGACGGTCCAGTATTGTTAGCGGCCGCTCATGCTCTTACGAATGGTGACTATAAAGCTCTATCGATCATGCAACGCTTGATGAAGCCATTTGGGCAACCGTCATGGACAGTAGCGACCTACTTCCCGTTTCTGTGGAGTCCCCAAAGCGCAATGTTCCTTAAGCCAGATGTGACTAAGGAGTTCAGCGAGCGCGTTGGTCATAGCTTCCATCGCGACTATCGCGCAGAGTTAAATAGTGAAACATACCTCTCTTTGCTCGATCTTGCATCGACGTGCGAGCGCGAATTGGCAGATTTGGGACCGAAAGATCGTATCGATATACAGAGTTTCATATGGGTAGTTGGCCGGTATCCAACCTAACTCCAGTCACACTGCCGGCAAATAAATCTCGCTCCCCTTCGCCTTGAACAACTCGCTCATCCCCGCCATCCCGGCCTCGGCGTCGACCGCATCCCCCGCCGCGACCATCTCGCCGGTGTTCATTCCCGCCGCGTAATCCCGCACCTCCTGCGTGATCTTCATCGAGCAGAACTTCGGGCCGCACATGCTGCAGAAGTGCGCGGTCTTGGCGCCTTCGGCCGGGAGCGTCTCGTCGTGATATTTGAGCGCGGTTTCGGGGTCGAGCGACAGGTTGAACTGGTCGCGCCAGCGGAAGTCGAAGCGGGCGCGGCTGAGCGCGTCGTCGCGGAGCTTCGCGCCGGGGTGGCCCTTGGCGAGGTCGGCGGCGTGGGCGGCGATCTTGTAGGTGATGACGCCGACCTTGACGTCGTCGCGGTCGGGCAGGCCGAGGTGCTCCTTCGGCGTGACGTAGCACAGCATCGCGCAGCCGAACCAGCCGATCATCGCCGCGCCGATGCCGCTGGTGATATGGTCGTAGCCGGGCGCGATGTCGGTGGTCAGCGGCCCGAGGGTGTAGAACGGCGCCTCGCCGCACTCGGCGAGCTGCTTCTCCATGTTGATCTTGATCTTGTGCATCGGCACGTGCCCCGGGCCCTCGATCATCACCTGGCAGTCCTTCGCCCATGCGACCTTGGTCAGCTCGCCGAGCGTTTCGAGTTCGGCGAACTGCGCGCGGTCGTTGGCGTCGGCGATGCTGCCGGGGCGGAGGCCGTCGCCGAGGCTGAACGAGATGTCGTAGGCGCGGGCGATCTCGCAGATCTCGTCGAAATGGGTGTAGGTGAAGTTCTCCTTGTGGTGCGCGAGGCACCATTTGGCGTGGATCGAGCCGCCGCGGCTGACGATCCCGGTGACGCGCTTTGCGGTCAGGTGGATGTAGGCGAGGCGGACGCCGGCGTGGATCGTGAAGTAATCGACGCCCTGCTCGGCCTGTTCGATCAGCGTGTCGCGGTAGATTTCCCACGTCAGATCCTCGGCGACGCCGCCGACCTTTTCGAGCGCCTGGTAGATCGGCACGGTGCCGATCGGGACCGGCGAGTTGCGGATGATCCATTCGCGGGTGGTGTGGATGTTGCGCCCGGTCGACAGGTCCATGACGGTGTCGGCACCCCAGCGGGTCGACCAGACGAGCTTCTCGACCTCCTCGGCGACCGACGAGGCGACGGCGGAGTTGCCGATGTTGGCGTTGATCTTAACGAGGAAGTTGCGCCCGATCGCCATCGGCTCGGCCTCGGGGTGGTTGATGTTCGACGGGATGATCGCGCGGCCGCGGGCGATCTCGTCGCGGACGAATTCGGGGGTGACGTAGTCGGGGATGCTCGCGCCGAAATCCTCGCCGTCGCGCTCCGCGAACAGGTTGGCGCGGCCGATGTTCTCGCGGATCGCGACATATTCCATTTCGGGGGTGATGATGCCGCGGCGGGCGTAGGCGATCTGGGTGACGGCGTGCTCGGCCCGCGCGCGGAGCGGCGAGCGCTGGACGTGGGGGAACTCCTCGCTGTTGGCGCGGGCGTCGAGCGTCGCGCGCCCCGTCAGGCCGTTGTCCTCGGGGCGGACCTCGCGGCCGAGGTAGCGCTCGACGTCGCCGCGCGCCTCGATCCACGGGCGGCGGAGCTCGGGCAGGCCGGCGTGAATGTCGATCGTCGCGGCGGCGTCGGTGTACGGCCCGCTCGGGTCGTAGATGCGGACCGGGGGCTCGTTGGCGGTCGCCTCGAGGACAACCTCGCGCATCGCGACGCGCAGGTCGGGGAACAGCGTCCCCGCGACATGGACCTTGCGCGACCCCGGCAGCGGGCCGGTGGTGACGGGCATTTCGATGGGTGAGTTGATGTCGGCCATGCGCGCATACTCCAAAGCGGGAGTGCGCGCGGGGTTCGGCCGCAACGCCCTCCCTCCGCCGGGGTCAACCGGATCAGGTTCAGCGGGTCGCAGTCGTCAACTGCCTCTCAGCCGGTACAAACCGGCCCCCCGGGGACGGGTCG
>CAXTPH010000354.1:0-2467 GCA_964245955.1 uncultured Sphingomonadaceae bacterium
CAACAGCGATCTCGCCCGCGGGATCCCCGAGCACAAGAAGCCGCGCAAGGTCGAGAGCGGCGATGTCGCCGCAACGCAGCCGGCGATCGACGCGCAGGTCGAGCCGAGCAAGCTCGCGGCGTAACTGATACGGACGGGGCCGGGTCGCCGGCCCCGTCTACCCGCGCGCGGTCGGGCGGCGAGCGACGCTGAAGCGGCGGAGCTGCTCGACCGGTTCGGCCCAGTCGGGGGCGAGCGCGGCGGCGCGGCGGTAGTCGTCGTAGGCTGCCGCGGTCGCGCCGACCGCCTCGTTCGCCATCGCCCGGGTGTAATAGGCGACCGGCAGGTCGGGGCTCGTCGCCAGCGCGGCGGTCAGCACGTCGACTGCGTCGGCCGGACGACCGGCTTCGAGCAGCGCCGTCCCCTTGTTGACCAGCGCCGCGGGCAGGTCGGGCGCGACGACGAGCGCGGCATCGAAGTCCGCGACCGCCGCTGCATAGCGCTTGGCGTGAAGTTCGACGATCCCGCGGTTGACCAATGTCGCACCTCGGTCGCGCGGCGACAGGGTCGGGTCGCGCAGGGCCTCGCGGCAAATTTCGAGGCTTTGCCGCAGCGGCCAGCCGAACGCCGCCGCCTGATAGCATGCCGGTCCGAAGCCGCTGTCGGGTCGGGCATTGGCCGGGCCGGCAAGCCCGAGCATCGCCGCCACGATGCCGACCGGCAGGGCGCGTCCCGGCCTCAGGCGATGATATCGGGAATCAGCCAGTCGTTGACGATCGCGATTTCGTCGCGCAGCCGCAGCTTGCGCTTCTTCAGCCGGGCCAGCTGGATCTGATCGTGCCCCGGCAGTCCGCGCAGGGCGTCGATCGCGGCGTCGAGATCGCGGTGCTCCTGCGTCAGCGTGTGCAGCCGCGCTGCCAGTTCCGCCTCGTCCACCCGTCGTTCCTTCACCCCCGAGTCGCGCGCGCCGAGCATAGCAGCTTGGCCGCGCGCACCGACGTCAATCTACCGCTGGTAGCCCGGTGCCGCCTGTCGTCCAGATCGCGCGGCTCGTCGGCTCGAACAAAAAATCATGCGACTTTTGTCATCTGCCGTGATTGTCTCATCGATCCAACCGCCAGCCGAAGGGAATGACATGACCAATGTCCACCGCGCGTCGCTGTCGACTAAGCACGCGACGCTCGAGGCGCTAATCGCCCGCGAGACCCTCGCCCCCCTGCCCGACACGTTGCGCCTGGCAAAGCTCAAGAAAGAGAAATTGCGCCTGAAGGAGCAGCTCGCCCAGCCGGCCTGACGGCTACTCGTCGCGGGTCACGCGCTCCGCGCGTTCGTGGCGCTCCTGCGCCTCGAGCGTCATCGTCGCGATCGGTCGCGCCTCGAGTCGCTGGAGCGAGATCGGCTCGCCGCTGACTTCGCACCAGCCGTAGTCGCCGGTATCGATTCGCCGCAGCGCGGCTTCGATCTTGCTGATCAGCTTGCGCTGCCGGTCGCGGGTTCGAAGTTCGATCGACCAGTCGGTTTCGCTAGACGCGCGATCGGTGACATCGGGTTCACGGAGCGATTCGACCTGCAACGTGGCGAGCGTCTCGCGCGCCTCGGCGAGAATGGCCTCGCGCCAGTCGAGTAGCTTGCGCTGAAAATACGCGAGCTGGCGCGGGTTCATGAACGCCTCTTCGGCGGTCGGGACGTAACGCGTATCGGGCGGAGTCAGCGTGGCATCGACCATCTGATCCGTCGGTGACCCTGCCATCGCCCGCGACTCCCGCTTTGCGGACCAGCTTCTCCGGTCCGTGACACCCCGCCGCGCCTGTAGCGAGGATAATCAGGCTGAACAAGTGGTTGAAAATGCCACTGGCGTGACCGGCGTCAATCGGGTCTCGGGCGGCGGTATCCGCTCGGCGCGAGCCGCGCGGCGACGTCGGCGAGCGGCTCGACGACGGTCGTCATCCAGAAGGCATTGGCGTGGATCAGCGTCAGCGGATCGGCGAGGATGCCGACATGGCCCGGAAACACCACGAGGTCGCCGCGCCGGCGCTCGGCGGCGGTTACAGCGCCAAATGCATCGCCCTGCTGGTCGGTGTCGCGCGGGCAGGGCGTTCCGCCGGCGCGCAGTACCGCCTGGGTCAGTCCCGAGCAGTCGATCCCGTCGCGCGCGCGTCCGCCCCAGACATATGGCGTACCAATAAAGCCGAGCGCCAAGGCGACCGGATCGGCACCGCATCCCTCGATGTCGGTAACGTGACGGCGATGAATATATCCGCCCGCGCCCGCGAGAAAGGCGTCACCCGCCGGGGTGGCGGCAACGCGTGCATTGAGCGGCAGCGTGCCGATTACCCGTGACTTGATGTCGGGCGCGCTGAAAATCGTCCCCGTCGGCACCGAGACGCGATGCGACGCCGCCCCGCCGCGCGCGCCGCGCGCCGTGATCCGGGCCCAGCCGCCGGAGCCGTCGTCGCGGCCCTCACGCCGCGCCCAGCCATGCGCGCTG
>CAXTPH010000355.1:0-2466 GCA_964245955.1 uncultured Sphingomonadaceae bacterium
CCTCGCCGGCGAGAACCTCCTCCGCGTCCTCGCCGCCGCCGAACAGGTCGCCCGCGACCTGAAGGACGCGCCGCCCGCGACGACGCCGATGCCCCCGATCCCGCCCGCGGGCTAGACTTGGCGGCCTCCCGCGCCCACTTGGGGGCGATGCTCCCGCTGATCGACCCTTTCGGCCGCACCGTCGACTATCTGCGCATCTCGGTCACCGACCGCTGCGACTTCCGCTGCGTCTATTGCATGTCGGAAAACATGACCTTTCTGCCGAAGAGCGAGGTGCTCAGCCTCGAGGAGATCGACCGCATCGCCACCGGCTTCGTCCGCCGCGGCACGCGCAAGCTGCGGCTGACCGGCGGCGAGCCGCTCGTCCGGCGCGGCGTCGTCGACCTGATCGCCGGCCTGTCGCGCCACATCCGCAGCGGCGATCTCGACGAGATCACGCTGACGACCAACGGTTCGCAGCTGCGCAAGTTCGCAGCTAGCCTCGCTGCCGCCGGGGTTCGCCGGATCAACGTCAGCCTCGACACGCTCTCGCCCGAGAAATTCGCGCGCATCACCCGTTGGGGCCGGCTCGAGCAGGTGCTCGACGGCATCGCCGCGGCCAAGGAGGCCGGGCTTCACGTCAAGATCAACATGGTGGCGTTGAAGGGCCTCAACGACGACGAGATCGACGCGATGCTGGTATGGACCGCGGCGCACGGCCACGACCTCGTCCTGATCGAGACGATGCCGCTGGGAGCGATCGACGAGGACCGCGCCGACCGTTATCTGCCGCTGAAAGCCGTCCGCCGCGACCTCGAGACCCGCCACACGCTGATCGACCTGCTCGACAACACCGGCGGCCCGGCGCGCTACGTCCGCATCGCCGAGACCGGGCAGCGACTCGGCTTCATCACCCCGCTGACGCATAATTTCTGCGAAAGCTGCAACCGCGTCCGCCTGACCGCGACCGGGCAATTGTTCCTGTGCCTCGGCCAGGACGACGCCGCCGACCTGCGCGCGGTGGTCCGCGCCAGCGATGATGAGGCGGTGCTCGACGCTGCGCTCGACGAGGCGATCTCGCGCAAGCCGAAGGGGCACGACTTCGTCATCGACCGCACCGCCCGCGCGCCTGCCGTCGCCCGCCACATGAGCGTCACCGGCGGATGATCAGCCGGATGGCGCTGCTGGTGTCGCCGACCGCGCAGGCGCAGGCGGCGGAGGCGCTGCTGCGGCCGCTGTACGACTGGAGCCCGATCCGCGATGCCGAGGTCGTCGTCGCGCTGGGCGGCGACGGCTTCCTGCTTCAGGTGCTCCACGCCGCATTGAACGCGCGCCAGCCGCGGCCGATGTTCGGCATGAACCTCGGCTCGGTCGGGTTCCTGATGAACGAGTTCCGCGTCGACGACCTGCCCGGGCGGCTGACCGCGGCGCGCGCTTTCGTGCTCCATCCGCTGTCGATGGAGGCGCGTACCGTCGGCGGGGCGATGACGATTTCGCCGGCGATCAACGAGGTGTCGCTGCTGCGCGAGACGCGGCAGGCGGCAAAGCTCGAGATCAGCGTCGACGGCAAGGTGCGGATGCCCGAGCTGTCGTGCGACGGCGTCCTCGTCGCGACCCCGGCCGGGTCGACCGCGTACAATCTGTCGGCCAATGGCCCTATCCTGCCGTTGCAGGCGGATTTGCTCGCGCTGACGCCGATCAGCCCGTTCCGGCCGCGGCGCTGGCGCGGCGCGCTGCTGCCGCAGGCGTCGGTGATCGAATTCCGCATCCTCGAGGCGGACAAACGCCCGGTCAGCGCGGTCGCCGATCAACTCGAGGTGCGCGATGTCGCGCACGTCAAGATCGTCAGCGACCGTTCGGTGACGCTCGACCTGCTGTTCGACCCCGGCCACGCGCTCGACGACCGCATCTTCACCGAGCAGTTCGAGAACTGACGGGGGTTGTTACGTCGGAAAGGCATCGCTATAGCCGCCGTTCCGTTCCCTGGTAGCTCAGCGGTAGAGCGTTCGACTGTTAATCGAAATGTCGCAGGTTCGAATCCTGCCCGGGGAGCCAATTCATCACAGCCGCGCGAGCAGGGCCTGTGCCGCGGCAGGGGCGCGGACCTTGCCGCCGTTGATGAAGTAGACGAACACGTCACGGTCTCCCCTCGCCCACACCCGCGCCTGCGCGGCCCAGCCGTCGAGCGCGGCGGGCGGGTAGCCGGTCGGCTCGTCGCCGTCGCCGTTCTGCAGCCGGGCATAGGTGAAGTCGGCGGTCGCCTCGTCGAACATCGGATAGGCCCAGGCGTCGGCGAAGACGATCGCGCACCCCGCGTCGCGCGCCATCGCGACGAACGCCGGATCGCGGAAGCTTTCGTGGCGCGGTTCGAGCGCGTGGCGGGTGCCGGCGGGGAGCAGCGCGATGAACTTGCCGAAGTCGGTCGCGTCGAATTGCTTGGTCGCCGCGAACTGCCACAGCACCGGGCCGAGCTTGGTCCCGAGCTCG
>CAXTPH010000356.1:0-2444 GCA_964245955.1 uncultured Sphingomonadaceae bacterium
TTAATCAAGCGATTCGAACACGATCTCTATTATATCGAGAACTGGTCGATCTGGTTCGACTTCTACGTGCTGTGCCGGACGATCGTCGCGGTCGTCCTGCCGAAGAACGCGTTCTAGGGCCGAACCGCCGCCGCACCAGTGCCCGCACGGCGGCGAACGTCAGCCCAACAGCCCGGTCAGCTACGCGCACCGGCGATATAGCCGTCGATCGCCGTCGCGAGCACGGTCAGCGGGACCCCGCCGGTCATCACCACCGCGTCGTCGAACGCCGGCAGGCTGAAGCGCGGCCCCAGCGCGGCCTGCGCCTTGGCGCGCAGCCGGATGATCTCGTTGTGGCCGATCTTGTAGCCGCACGCCTGTCCGGGCGCGACACAGTAGCGGTCGACCTCGCTGGTCATCGCCGCCTGGCCCTTGCCGGTCTCGCCGGTAAGGAAGGCGATCGCCCGTTCGCGGGTCCAGCGCAGCGAATGGAGCCCGGTGTCGACGACGAGACGGCACGCGCGGAACTGCTGCGCCTGGAGATAGCCGAGCTGGCCGAACGGATCGTCGGCGTAGAGGCCGAGTTCGTCGACGACCTGCTCGGCGTACAGCGCCCAGCCTTCGACGAAGGCGTTGAACCCGGTCAGTGAGGTGATCAGCGGCGGCTTGACCTTCGCCTCGGCGAGATAGGCGAACTGAAAGCCGTGGCCCGGCACGCCCTCGTGCGCGGTCAGCGTCGACAGCTGATATTTCGGCCACAGCCCGGTCGACTTGAGGTTGATGTAGTAGATCGCCGGGCGCGAGCCATCGAGCGCGGCGGGGTTCATATAGCCGAGCGCGGCGCCGTCCTGGATATCGGCGGGAACCTGCTTGACCATGACGTCGGCCTTGAGCCCGAGGTTCGACATCTTCGGCAGCAGCTGACGGATCGCCGCGAGCCGCCCGTTGCAATAGGCGATGATCGCGGCGCGGCCCTCGGCATTGTCGGGAAAGGTAAAGCGCGGATCGGTGTTGAGCGCGGTGACACGCGCGCCGACCGTCCCCTGCGTCATGCCCTGCGACTTGAGAATCGCGTCCATCCGCGCCTGGAGCATCTTGTTCTGCTCGAGCCCGGTGCGGTGGATCTCGGCGGGCGACAGCTCGGTCGTCGTACCGAGACGGAGCGCGTAATGGTAGAAGGCGTCGCCGTCGGGGAGGCGCTGGATGCTGCCGACGTCGGATGCCTTGGCCGTCGCCTTGGCGAAGCCAGCGATCTGGCGGTCGAGGGCCGGGTAGACCTCGCGCTCGATAAGTGCGGTGCAGCGCGCCGCCCAGTCGCCGTCGATCCCGGCGGCGCGGGCGCGCGTCGCGAGCGAGGCGACCAGCCGCTGGCTCGCCGCCGGCGTGGCGCGAAAGCCGCGCAACTGGCCGAGGACGTTCGCCGCGACGAAGCTCGGCGGGACGACGCCGTGGCCGGCGTCGCGCGCGATCGCATCAGTCTCGCCGTCGAGTTGCTTGGCGAAGGCCGAGACGCGCGCGAGATAGGCCTCGGCATCGGCGCGGGTCTTGACGATGTGCTGCGAATCGAGAAATTCGGGCACGCCGGTCAGCGCGCCGTTCTGCTGCGACACGACATAGGGCTGCGCACCGCCGAGGAAGCCGGCCTTGGCCCCGCCGCCATAGGTGAACTTGCTGCCGTCGATTGCGCGCTCGGCCGAGTAGCGAACGGTGTCGAGGCGGAGCTTCGCCGCCGCGTCGAGCCGACCGCGGTCGATCGTGCCGAGCCGCGTCTTCATCGCGATCGCCTGTGCGGTCCAGCGCGTGTCGGCGGCGGGCGAAATCTCGCTCAGCTCGGACTTGAGCGCGACCCGCGCGCCATTATCGACGCCGAGCCCGGTCGCGGCTTCGGGCATCAGCGCGAGGAGCTCGTCGGCGAAGACGTCGAGATCGCGCGCCAGCGTGTCGCCGGCGTCGGCCGCCCACGCCGTGCCGGGCAGGGCGGTCGCGGCCACGGCCGCGCCGCTCGCGAGCAGGATCGTCCGGCGGGTAATGGTCGTCATGGTCGTGTCCCCCGATGATCGGTTTAGTGTTTGATGACCGCCGCGGCGGCGTCGAGCCAGCCGGCGCTGCGCGCGATGTTCGCCGGGCGGGGCGGGGCCAGCCCCGAGCATTCGAGGCAATGCGCCTGGATCGTCGAGCCGCCGGCGACCGCCGCCGCCTCGCCGAGCGCGCCGAAGATGCGGGCGCGGCTCGCGGCGGCGATCTTGGCGAACGGGTCGCGGGCGCGGGTCTGGCTGTCGTCGCCGCTGCCGAGCCCGAGCGAGCTGCCGATCAGCTGGAACAGCAGCGACGGCCGCTTCTCGATATCGATCGTCCGCGGCGTGTCGCCGAGTTTCGCCGCGCGCCCGGCCGCCGCGACCGCCGCATCGAGCCCGCCGAGATGGTCGACGAGCTTGAGGTTGAGCGCATCGGCCCCGGTCCAGACA
>CAXTPH010000357.1:0-2433 GCA_964245955.1 uncultured Sphingomonadaceae bacterium
CGTGACCCGCGTGCGCCAGATTCTTTTCAACCTGATCTCGAACTCCATGAAGTTCACGCCCGCCGACGGGCGCGTGGATGTGGTCGTCACCGGCCATCAGCTCAACGAAAAGGTCGAAAACCACGGACACGTCGGGGCGATTGACCCGTGGATGTTTCATTTTACCGTGCGTGACACGGGCGAGGGGATTCCCGAGGAAAAGCTGCACCGCCTCTTCCGGGCGTTCAGCCAGGTGGACGCTTCGACCAGCCGCAAACACGGTGGCACCGGTTTGGGTCTGGCGATCTGCCACCGACTTTGCGAGATGCTCGGCGGCGCGATCTGGCTGGAAAGCGAGCCGGGGATCGGCTCGAATTTCGAGTTTACGATCAAGGCAGCAGCCGTGCCGAACTCCACTGATCTCCAGAGCGCGGACGAGCCGCCGGCATCCGTCGTCACCGCCGGGAGCATTGGCATGAACGGTGCGAATGGTTCCCACCCGCCGGTGGCCGTGAACGGCCATGCGTCCGACGCCGCGCCGGTTCCGACCGTGTGCAGGTAGATGCCGTTGAGATAATAGCGCGTCTCCTCGGTCGAGATCGCGAAGCGCGTCCCGTCGATGATCGTCCGCAGCGTCTCGGCGGGCAGCGTGAACAGCGTCGGCAGGTCGGTCTCGGCGATCACCGGGAAGTCGTCGCGCGGCAGCGTCGCGAGGTTCGAGCGGTAGCGGTCGGCGGTCACCGTCATCTTGTCAGCGGCGACGGTCAGCTCGACCTGCGCGCCCTCGGGCAGCTTGCGCGCGATATCGAACAGCGTGTGCGCGCTGACCGTCGTCGCTCCCGGCGAGCTGACGTGCGCGGCGATCGTCTCGACGACCTGCAAGTCGAGGTCGGTCGCCATCAGGCGCAGCCCGCCGTCCTTCGCCTCGATCAGCACGTTCGACAGGATCGGAATGGTATTGCGCCGCTCGACGACCGACTGGACGTGCGCCAGGCATTTCAAAAGTGTCGCGCGTTCGACCGTCGCCTTCATTCATATGCCCTTGTGATGGTATTCCGCCCCGTCAGTGCGCGCGACTATAGCGGCTGGCGCGGCGTCGGGTAGCGGGAAAGTCGACCACCGACGCCGGGGCCCGGCAACACCCGCGGGGGGTTGTATTGCCATGACCGTAGACTGGTGTCAGTCGGCGGTGGGCCGGCGGCCCGGCCAGAGTGGAGACGGCGATGAAGACATCGATGCGGATCGCGATGCTCGCGGCGGCGAGCCTTGGCGCGTGCGGCGGCCATGCTGCGACCCGCTCCGCCACCCCCGAGACGCTGCAGGCAATCATCGCGGCAGCGCACGGCGGGGACACGATCACGCTCGCCGCGGGTGATTATCCCGCGTTCCGCATCACCGGCAAGACCTGGGACCCGCCGCTAACGATCGACGCGAGCGCCGGGCGGATGGAGCAGGTCGCACTGAATACGGTCTCGGGGCTGGTCTGGCACGGCGGCTCTTTCGACGGCAAGGACACGCTCCGCACGGCCTGGGGCGCGGCGAAGAGCGACCATGTTGCCGTCGATGGCCTCACCGTGCGGCACTATACGCGCAACGGCCTCGCCTTCGACACAGTCAGCGACGGCAAGATCACCAACAACCTGATTACCGATTCGGGCTCCGACGGGATCGACATCGCGCTGTCGCGGCGCGTCCTGATTGACCGCAACGAATGCCGCGACACCAAGCCGACCGAGGGCGCGCATCCCGATTGCATCCAGATGTGGTCACGCCCGACCCAGCCGCCGGTCGCCGACATCACCATCACCAATAATAAGGTGACCGGCGACACCCAGGGCTTCACCGGCTTCAACCACATCCGCGACGGAGTCGACGACGGCGGCTTCGACCGCATCATCATCGAGCATAACAGCGGCGCGGTGACCAACTGGCACGGCATCGCGATCAGCCCGTGCCGCGACTGCGTCGTCCGCTACAATCACATCGACACGATCCCGAATGGGCGGATCAAGGCGTGGATCAAGGCCTCTGGACCCAATCTCGTGATGTGCGGCAACGTCGCGACAGCTTGGAGCAAGGGCGAGGACGCACCCTGCAAGAAGTGACATCGACGTTGCGCGCTAGTCGAGCGCGTCGAGTAATTCGCCGATACGGCCGAAGATCTCGTCGATCTGCGCGGCGCTGACGATCAACGGCGGCGACAGCGCGATGATGTCGCCGGTGACACGGACGAGCAGTCCCGAATCGAAGGCGCGGTGGAACAGCTCCATCGCCCGCGCCCCCGGGGCGCCGTCGCGGGGGCGCAGCTCGATCCCGGCGACGAGCCCAAGGCTACGGATATCAATCACGTGCGGCTTGCCACGCAGCGCGTGCGCGGCGACGGCGAAATGCGGCGCGAGGCTGGCGGCGCGGGCGAACAAGCCGTCGCGGACATAGAGGTCGAGCGTCGCGATC
>CAXTPH010000358.1:0-2425 GCA_964245955.1 uncultured Sphingomonadaceae bacterium
GTTCCGGCTCGAAAGCGCAGGGGCGGGCAGCCCGGTCGCACCGGTCGCGTTGCTGATCGTCGGCACGAATGCGCTCATCGCGATCCTGCTGCCGTTCGCCGCGGAAAGCTTCGCGCTCGCGGTCCGCGCGCGCGCGACCGGATGGGTCGCGGCTTGCACCAAGGCCGGCGGCGTCGTCGCGCAGTTCGTGGGAATTCTTGGTTTTGTCTTGCCGGTCGCGGGCACGGCAGCGATGCTTGCGGTGCCGGCCGCGGTGGCACTCGTCCTAACCCTTGCGTTCGGCGGCGAGACGCGCGGGCGCGACCTTCGCGACTTGGACCGGGCGGTCCTCTGATGACGGCTCGCTTGCTCGGCACGGCGCTTCGGATTGCGGTAAATATTGTCGCTTCACTGATAGGTTATCTCGCGTGGGAAAGCCGCGCGCTGGGCATCATGGCGCAGGGCAGTCGTGCCCCGGCAACGCGGCTCGGGCAATCAGCGCACGGGTGACTCCGTTGGTCCAGCCGAACCCGTCCTGCGTCGGATATTCGCCGCCGCCGCCCGCGCGCTGCTCCTCGACATCGTATTTCTCGAGCATCTTGCCGGTCGCCTCGTACGAGTGATTGACCGTGGCGACGAAGCGGCATGCGATCGTCGTCGCGAGTGCGGTGGCGCCATAGCGTTCGAGTCCCGCGACCGCTATCCACTGGAGCGGGGCCCAGCCGTTCGGGCGATCCCACTGCTGCCCAGAGGCGCGGCCGGTCGTGCGCAGCCCGCCCGGCGCGAGCAGGCTCGCCTTTGTCGTGCGCGCGACCGCCGCCGCCTCGGGCGCGGTCGCGATGCCGGTAAACAGCGGGTAGAGCGTCGCCGCCGACAGCACCGGCGTCGTTCGCTGCCGGATCCAGTCATAGTCGGCGAAACGCGCCTCGCCGGGCTGCCAGAGCCAGCGGTGCATCGCCGCGGCGCGGCGCCGGGCGCGGGTCGTGAAGCCGCGCGCGCACGCCGTGTCACCCGCTGCGGCGCAGTCGGCGGCGATCCGTTGCTCGAGCGCGAAGAGCAGGCTGTTGAGGTCGACCGGAACGATTGCGGTCGTGCGGATCGTCACCAGACGCTGCGCGTCGTCGAGCCAGCGCGAGCTGAAGTCCCATCCGCTTTCGGCCGCCGCGCGCAGGTCGCGCCACGTTTCGGCGGCGGGCCGCGGCGCACCGGCGGCGGCGGTCGCGACATCCTCAGCATACGACTCGTCGCGCGGCGCGGCGCGGTCGTCGTAATAGCGATTGAGCACCGCCCCGCCGGGCAGCCGGACGACGCGCTGGCACGCGCGGGCCACGGTAGCGCAGCGCTCGCCCGCCATCCAGAATGCATGCTCGCGGCGCAGCGCGACCAGCCGCCGGTCGCGTGTCGTCGGGTCGGTCGCATGCGATAGCCCGACCATGAACGCATACAGCGGTGGCTGCGACCGGCTGAGGTAATAGCTGCGCGTGCCGTTCGGGATCCGCCCGTAGCGGGCGATCAGGTCCTCGAAGTCGGTCAGCATCGACTCGATAAGCGTGTCGCGCCCGTCGGCGGCGAGCCCTAGCATGGTGAAGTAGCTGTCCCAGTAATAGATCTCGCGGAAGCGGCCACCAGGAACGACGTACGGCGCGGGGAGCGCGAGCGCCGACGACCCGGCGGGGGGCGTCGCAGGGGCGCGCGTCAGCGCCGGCCATAGCTGCGCGATGTGCTCGACGAGCGGCAGCCGCGCGATGGCGGCCGGTGCCGGGGCGTCGGCGGGGAGCGTGAAGTTGGAAAGGACGAACGCGCGCAGCGCCGCACCAGCCGGCTTCCTCGCAGTATAATCGGCGACGATCGCCTCCGGCGCGCGCTTCGGCACCGCATCGGCGAAGGTCTTGCTGTCCGGAAAGACCCGGCCCAGCTGGACTGCGTCGAACAACGCGCCATAGACTTCGGACGGCGGCCGCGGTGCGGCGGCGAGCAGCGCGATCGCCCCCAACGCGAGCCCGATGCGGGAGGACAATCTGACCATCGCTGCAGTTGCCGGGCGCGCGACGTCGCTGTCAACGCCGTACCTGCAATCGCTTGCACGCGGTGCGCCCGGCGGCGTAAACTGGGGCATGAGCCAAGACGAAGCCGATCGCCGGGTCAGGCGCGTGGTCATTCTCGGCGGGGGGACGGCGGGGTGGATGACCGCGACCGCGCTCGCCAAGACCTTTGGCCGCCAGCTCGAGATCACCCTGCTCGAGTCCGAGGAGATCGGCACGGTCGGCGTCGGCGAGGCGACGATCCCGACGATCCACTGGTTCAACGAGCTGATCGGGCTCGACGAGGCCGAATTCCTGCAGATGACGCAGGCGAGCTTCAAGCTCGGCATCGAGTTCGTCGGCTGGGCGGGTCCCGGTCACCGCTATTTCCATCCGTTCGGGATTTTCGGCATCGCGCAGCCCGG
>CAXTPH010000359.1:0-2402 GCA_964245955.1 uncultured Sphingomonadaceae bacterium
CAACCAGAGCGGCGAGCGGCTGTTCGTGACCGCGGATCCGATCCGGCTCGAGCAGCTGTTCGGCCATCTGATCCAGAATGCGATCGAAGCGAGCGCGACCGGAGCGCCGATCGACGTCGACGTGCGGCAGGACGTGGCGACGGCGGTGATCGAGATCATCGACCATGGCACCGGCATGTCGCCGGCGTTCGTCCGCAACGAACTGTTCAAGCCGTTCCGCTCGACCAAGGCCGGCGGCTTCGGCATCGGCGCGTACGAGGCGCGCGAAATCGTCCGCGCCGCCGGCGGCCGGCTCGATGTCGCCAGCCGCGAGGGCGAGGGCAGCGTTTTCACCATCCGCCTGCCGCTCGCGCTGTTGATCAGCGCGTCGCAATCGCGGACACAGGCGCTCGAACCGCCGATGAGGATAACCGCTTGAACAGTCCTGCATCGTCGCGAAAATTGCTGGTGGTCGAGGACGACGAGGGGCTGCAGCGGCAGTTGCGCTGGAGCTATGAGGACTATGACGTCGTCACCGCCGGCGACCGGACGAGCGCGCTCGACGCGCTCGACGCGCATTCGCCGCCGGTGGTGACGCTCGACCTCGGCCTGCCGCCCGACCCCGACGGCACGAGCGAGGGCTTCGCCACGCTCGACGCGATCCTGCGACTGAAGCCCGGAACCAAGGTCATTGTCGCCTCGGGACACGGCGCGCGGGCCAGCGGGCTCCGCGCCATCGCCAGTGGCGCCTTCGATTTCTACGCCAAGCCGATCGACATCGACGAACTCGGGATGATCGTCCGGCGGGCGTACCACGTCCACGAGCTCGAGGCCGAGAACCGGCGGCTGTCGGCGGCGGCGACCGGCGGCGACGTGCTCGGCGGGATCATCACCGGCGCGCCCGAGATGCTCAAGGTCGCGCGGATGATCGAGCGCGTCGCCACCGCCGACGTCACGGTGATGCTGCTTGGCGCGAGCGGGACCGGCAAGGAGCTGCTCGCGCGCGGGCTGCACGAGGCGAGCCTGCGCGCGGGCAAGCCGTTCGTCGCGATCAACTGCGCCGCCATCCCCGAGAACCTGCTCGAGTCCGAGCTGTTCGGCTACGAGAAGGGGGCCTACACCGGCGCCGCCAAGACGACCGAGGGCAAGATCGAACTGGCCGAGGGCGGCACGCTGTTCCTCGACGAGATCGGCGACGTGCCGCTGCCGCTCCAGGTCAAGCTGCTGCGCTTCCTCCAGGAGCGCGTGATCGAGCGGATCGGCGGTCGCCGCGCGATCCCGGTCGACGTCCGCATCGTCTGCGCGACGCATCAGGACCTCGAGGCGATGATCGTCGCCGGGCGCTTCCGCGAGGACCTCTACTACCGCCTCGCCGAGATCATCGTCCGCATCCCGTCGCTCGCCGCGCGCCACGGCGACGCGACGCTGCTCGCCCACCACTTCCTCGCCAAGTTCGGGCGCGAGCATGGGCGGACGTTCAAGGGATTCACCCCTGCCGCGCTGGCCGCGCTCAACGACTGGCACTGGCCGGGCAACGTCCGCGAGCTCGAAAACAAGCTGAAGCGCGCAGTGATCATGGCAGAGAACCCGCTGCTCGACGCCGCCGACCTCGACCTCGGCGGCAAGGATGCGGCGTCGCTCAACCTCAAATTCGTTCGCGAGGACGCCGACCGCAAGGCGATCCGCCTCGCGCTGGCACGGACCGAGGGCAATCTATCGACGTCGAGCAAGCTGCTCGGCATCAGCCGTCCGACGCTGTACGATCTGCTCGAGCAGTACGGGATCGAGACTTGAAGCGATGGTTCCGATCCGGCTGCGCCATTCGCTGCTGCGGAACCTCATCCTGGCGTTCCGCAGTCTCGACCAGATGGTGTTTTCGCTCGGGCTGATTGCTGCGGTCTACTGGTTTAGCGCGACCTACCAGCCCGATGCGGCGCTGCTGATGACCGCTTGCGGATGGGGCGGCATGACCGCGATGTCACTGACGACAGCGCCTGCCGTGGCCGTGATCACCCCCGAACAGTTCGCACAGGTGGCGGCCAAGCTCGAGCGATGGCGCTATCGGTATTGCCCCCACGATGCGTCGTGGGTCGCGCCTCTGCCGCGCTGGCTTCGCTGGAACTCGGCGAAGGTGCAGGGCGAGCCGGCGGGCGACATGGTCCGCCTGACCGGGCCCCGGCTATTCCTGAAGCGCTTGCTGCCACTGTCGGATACAGGGTTCTTCGTGTCGCCCTTGTGGTAGCGGCCCACCCATACTTGCACTTCGAGCTGAGGCCCCCTAAACCGCGCCTTCGGTCGGAGCGTGGCGCAGCCTGGTAGCGCACTTCGCTGGGGGTGAAGGGGTCGCAGGTTCGAATCCTGTCGCTCCGACCAGTCGCGCTGCCCGTCCCTACGGCGGCCCCCTGCCATAGACGATAGGCGGG
>CAXTPH010000360.1:0-2401 GCA_964245955.1 uncultured Sphingomonadaceae bacterium
GCTGAACAGGTCGTCGTCATCGATTACGGTGCCGGCAACCTGTGTTCGGTCGACAATGCGCTGCGGGTCGCGGTCGGCGGCGGTGACGGCGGGGCCGAGGTCGTCGTCTCGAGCGACCCCACGGTCATCGCCGCCGCCGACCGTATCGTCCTCCCCGGCGTCGGCGCGTTCGGCCAGTGCATCGGCGCGCTGCGCTCGGCGTCGGGGATCGAGGAAGCGATGACCGCCGCGGTCAAAGGGCGTGGCGTGCCGTTCCTCGGCATCTGCGTCGGCATGCAGCTGCTCGCGACCGAGGGGGTCGAGCACGGCACGCACGCCGGGCTCGACTGGATCGGCGGCACCGTCGCGCGGATCGCGCCCGCCGACCCCGCGCTCAAGGTGCCGCACATGGGGTGGAATGCGGTCGCGCTCGACACCGACCACCCCGCCCTCGCCGCGCTGCCGCAGGACGCAGCGGCGTATTTCGTCCACAGCTATGCGTTCGCCGTCGCCGATCCGCGCCACACGCTCGCGACGACCGACCACGGCGGCAGCATCGCCGCGATCGTCGGCCGCGACAACATAATCGGGGTCCAGTTCCACCCCGAGAAGAGCCAGGCGTACGGCCTCGCCTTCCTGCGCGGGTTCCTCGAGTGGCGGCCGTGAGCGGCTTCACCATCTACCCCGCGATCGACCTCAAGGGCGGTCAGGTCGTCCGCCTCGCCGAGGGCGACATGGCGCGGGCGACGGTCTACGCCGACGATCCCGCGGGGCAGGCGCGGCGCTTCCACGCCGACGGCGCGACCGCGCTCCACGTCGTCGACCTCGACGGCGCGTTCGCCGGGAGCGGGGTCAACTCTGCCGCGGTCGAGGGCATCGTCGCCGCCTTCCCCGGGCGGGTGCAGGTCGGCGGCGGTATTCGCAACAGGTCCGACATCGACCGCTGGCTCGGCCTCGGCGTCGCCCGCGTCGTCGTCGGCACCGCCGCGCTCGACGACCCCGATCTCGTCCGTGCCGCGAGCGCCGCCGCCCCCGGGCGGATCATCGTCGCGGTCGACGCCAAAGACGGGATGGTCGCGACGCGGGGCTGGGCGAGCGTGTCGACCGTCAGCATCGCCGACCTCGCCCGCCGCTTCGAGGATGCCGGGGTCGCCGCGGTGCTGTTCACCGACGTCGGCCGCGACGGGCTGCTCAAGGGGGTCAACTCGCGAGCGACCGCCGCCCTCGCCGCCGCGACGCGTTTGCCGGTCATCGCCAGCGGCGGTGTGGCGGGCCCCGCCGACATCGTCGCGCTGCGGACCCACGCCAATATCGAGGGCGTCATCGTCGGCCGCGCGATCTACGACGGGCGGCTGACGCTGCCCGATGCGCTGCGGCTGGCAGCGTGATGGCCACCCGCCCCATCGTCATTCCCGCGCAGGCGGGAACCCATATTCCAGAGACCGGTCGGCGTTGCCGCACGAAGTTCGAGCGGCGTCGTCGCCCCACAGGCTGTTCTGGGATATGGGTCCCCGCCTTCGCGGGGATGACGGGCAGGGAGCGCGCATGACCCTCTCCGTCCGTGTCATCCCGTGCCTCGACGTCGCCGACGGGCGGGTGGTCAAGGGCGTCAACTTCGCCCGGCTGACCGACGCCGGCGATCCGGTCGAGGCGGCGCGCGCGTACGACGCCGCCGGCGCCGACGAGCTGATCTTCCTCGACATCACCGCGAGCCACGAGGAGCGCGGCACGATCCTCGACATCGTCCGGCGGACGGCGAGCGTGTGTTTCATGCCGCTGACCGTCGGCGGCGGGGTGCGGACGATCGACGACGTCCGCGCGCTGCTGCTCAGCGGCGCCGACAAGGTCGGGGTCAACTCGGCCGCGGTCGCGCGTCCCGAACTGATCGGCGAGCTGTCGCGCCACTTCGGCGAGCAGTGCATCACCGTCGCGGTCGACGCCAAGTCGGTCTCGCCCGGCCGCTGGCAGGTGTTCACCCATGGCGGGCGGCGCGCGACGGGCATCGACGCGGTCGCCTATTGCATCGAGGCGGCGAAGCTCGGCGCGGGCGAGATCCTGCTCACCAGTATGGACCGCGACGGCACCAAGTGCGGCTACGACATCGAATTGACCCGCGCGGTCGCCGACGCGGTGCCGGTGCCGGTGATCGCCAGCGGCGGCGTCGGCGGGGTCGGCGACCTCGTCGAGGGCGTCGTCGACGGCCACGCCAGCGCCGTCTCGTCGCAGACCGCGGGCCGCGTGGTGAAACTGCTTGTCAATGACAATCAGGAGGTGAAGACCGGCGACTTGCTGGTCGAGATCGACGCACGCGACCTCGACGCTCGCGCCGCCCAGTCACGGGCTCAACTCGCGGACGCACAGGGCCAGCTCGCGACGGCGCGCGCGCAGATCGAGGTGCGGGCGGCCGCCACCGCCCAGGCCG
>CAXTPH010000361.1:0-2390 GCA_964245955.1 uncultured Sphingomonadaceae bacterium
TCACCGCATAGATCGCGTGCTCGAACATGACGATGCGGTTCGCCGTCGCCAGCGCGACCGCGCCGCCCGACCCGCCCTCGCCGACGATCGCCGCGACCATCGGCACGTCGAGATCAAGACACGCGGCGGTGGCGCGCGCGATCGCCTCGGCCTGGCCGCGCTCCTCGGCGTCGATCCCGGGAAAGGCGCCCGGCGTGTCGACGAGCGTGACGACCGGCAGGCCGAAGCGCGCTGCCATCTCCATCAGCCGCACCGCCTTGCGATACCCCTCGGGGCGACCCATCCCGAAATTGTGCCGGACCCGGCTCGCGGTGTCGGACCCCTTTTCGTGGCCGATCACCATCACCGACCGGCCCTTGAGCCGGCCGATGCCGCCGACGATCGCCGCATCCTCGCCGAACTTGCGGTCGCCGGCGAGCGGGGTGAAGTCGTCGATCAGCGCGGCGACATAATCCTTGAAGTGCGGCCGTTCGGCGTGGCGCGCGACGATCGTCTTCTGCCACGGCGTCAGCCGCGAATAGATATCGGCAAGCTGGCGCTCGGCGCGCTCGGCGAGCCGGTCGGCTTCCGCGCGCGCCTCGGGCGACCCTTCGCCGCGCAGCTCGGCGACGCGCGCCTCGAGTTCGGCGACTGGCTTTTCAAATTCGAGGAATGCAACCATCGCAGGCGGGTTAGCGATTAGCGACCGCGCACGCAACGCGGGGCGTTATAGCGATCAGGCGAACACGCCGTCGCCGCCGTTCGCCGCGCCCCCGGTGACCGGCAGGCCGAAGACGCGCTGATACGCGCGCTCGGCGGTACCGTACGCGTCACCAGCGAGCTCGGCGAGGATGCCACGGTCGATCACCCGCAACACGGCGCGGCGGGCGACGACCGCGCCGCGGCCTTCGAGCCCCTGGATCGCGACGGTGACCCCGGCCCGGCGGACGCCAAGCATCAGCGCCAGCGATTCGTGCGTCATCGTGATCTCGTTCGCATCGAGCCGGTCGAGCGACATCAGCAGCCAACGTGCGAGCCGCGCCTCGATCGTCTGCGTCGCGTAGGCCAGCGCCGAGCTGGCGATCTGCAGCATGAAGTTATGCGAATAGGCGAGCAGATGCGCCGCCAGCGCGGGGCTCGCCGTCATCGCGGCGCGCAGGGTGGGTGAAGGGATGCGCAGCGCCTGCCCCGACATCTGGCAGAAGATGTGCATCGTCTCCTGGTCGATGCCGTGCAGCGTCGCGACCGAACACATGCCCTCGCGCCCGATGATGCCGACTTCGGCCTGCGTTCCGCTTTCGGTCGCGGTGACGATCGACATGATGCCGCTCAGCGGAAACCAGCTGTGCTTGATACGGGTCTCGGGCAGCGCGAGCTCTTCGCCTTTGGCGAGGTCGACGAGCGTAAACGCCGGGGCGAGGAGCGCGAAATCGTCGTCGCGCATCAACCGGAGCAGATTATTCTGATATCGATTGGCTTTGGTCATGACGTCGAACCCAATGCGGGTCGACGGACATCCGCCGCTAATGCCCCGTGCAATCGCAACCTCTTGAGACGGCGGCCGATTGCCGTAACGCAGGATGTAGCATCCGAGATTCTGCGTGTCGGTGCGGAAGCGAACCGAGTTTTATCGGCGACAATGCGAGAACGAACCCCTGATGGCGACGCCGGAACCCCCGCGCTAGAGCCGCCGGTAACGGAAGTACCACACCTCGTGGCCGAGGCGGCGCGCCTTGGCCTCGTAGCGGGTCGGGGGCCAGTCGTCGGGGCGGACCTGCCAGTCGGCGGCCGTCGCCGCGAGCCATGTGAAGTCGTCGCGTCGCGCCATTTGCAGGCACGTCCAGCGGCAATAGATCGGATGGTCGGTCCCGATCCGCAGTTCGGCCCCGGGCGCAAGTTTCGCCGCGAGCAGGTCGAGGGGGCCGGAATTAACGAAGCGCCGCTTCGCGTGACGCGCTTTCGGCCATGGATCGGGGTGGAGCAGGAAGGCGCGGGCGAGGCTGGCGTCGGGCAGCCGGTCGATGACGTCGAGCGCATCGCCCATATGCAGGCGGATATTGCCGAGTTCGCCCGCGGCGATATGCCCGAGCGCACCGACGACGCCGTTGAGGAACGGCTCGGCCCCGATCAGCCCGACCCCGGGATTGGCCGCCGCCTGCGCCGCGAGATGCTCGCCCGACCCGAAGCCGATCTCGAGCCACAGCGGCCGAGCGTCGCCGAACAGCGCCACGGCGTCGACCGGCCCCGCGGCGGGAACACTGACCTGCGGCAGCAGCGTCTCGACGAGATCGGCCTGGCCGAGGCGCAGCTTGTGCCCCTGTCGCCGCCCGTAAAGGCGGCGAAGGGTGGCGGGGTCGGCGGTCAGGCGACCGCCGCCTTGAGCGCGTCGACGAGGTCGAGCTTTTCCCAGC
>CAXTPH010000362.1:0-2368 GCA_964245955.1 uncultured Sphingomonadaceae bacterium
GCGGCCTGATCACGCTCGGCGGCATCGTGCTGTTCGGCGAGCGCTACGACATCTTTACCCTCGGCGGCGGCGCGATCATCCTCGCCGCGACGATCTATCTCGCGCTGCGCGAGGCGCAGGTCGCGCGCGCGCGCAAGACGACGCTGGCTCCCGACAGCTGAGCCGGGCATAGACAATCCAAACCTCTGGGGAGAGAAAAATGGAACTCGATGGATGCGCCGCGGTCGTCACCGGCGGCGCGAGCGGCCTCGGCGAGGCGACCGCGCGTGCGCTGGCGGCGGCCGGGGTCAAGGTCGCGATCTTCGACCGTGACGCGGCGAAGGGCGAGGCGGTCGCGGCCGATCTCGGCGGCGTGTTCTGCAAGGTCGATGTGACGAGCGACGCCGACGTCGACGCCGGCTTCGCCCGGGCGCGCGCCGCGCACGGGCAGGAGCGGATCCTGATCAACTGCGCCGGCACCGGCAACGCCGCCAAGACCGCGAGCCGCAGCCGCGAGACCGGCGAGATCAAGCACTTCCCGCTCGACGCGTTCAACATGATCATCCAGATCAACCTGATCGGCACCTTCCGCTGCATCGCCAAGGCTGCGGCGGGAATGCTGACGCTCGAGCCGATGGCCGACGGCGAGCGCGGCTGCATCGTCAACACCGCGTCGGTCGCCGCCGAGGACGGCCAGATGGGCCAGGCCGCGTACAGCGCGTCGAAGGGCGGCGTCGTCGGCATGACGCTGCCGATTGCGCGCGACCTGATGGGCGAGGGCATCCGCGTCAACACGATCCTGCCCGGCATCTTCAACACGCCGCTGATGCAGGGCGCGCCCGACAAGGTGAAGGACGCGCTCGCGGCGTCGGTGCCCTTCCCCAAGCGCCTCGGCCACGCGCCCGAATATGCGAGCCTTGCGCTCGAGATGTGCCGCAACTCGTATTTCAACGGCGAGGATGTCCGGCTCGACGGCGCGATTCGGATGGCGCCGCGGTGAAGCCCGCGCTGCTCGCAGCGCTGCTGCTCGCGACCCCGGCGCTGGCGCAGGTGCCGCCCGCCGAACTCGGCCAGCGGTACGTCCCCGCGCCATGGTGGATGCGCGAGCCGGTCGTCGCCTCGCTCGGCGAGGTCAGGACTGAGGTCCCCGCCAACCGCGCCAGTTTCAGCGCGCAGTTCAGCGCGGTCGAGCGCGACGTCGCGGCGGCCAGCAACGCCGCGGCGAAACGCGTGCGTGAACTCGACCAGAGCCTGCGCGCGTTGGGGGCCAATCGGCTCCAGCTGACGACGACGTTCCGGACCCGGCCGCTCTACGATCAGTACCGCCAGAAGGACGGCAGCTTGGTCGACAACGAGCGCGCCGACAAGATCGACCGTTACGAGGTCACCGCGGTGCTGTCGGTCGCGGTCCGCGACACCGCCGTACTCGAACGCGCCTACCGGACCGTCGTCGCGGCCAAGCCGACCTCGATCGCGCAGGTCTATTTTTCGCTCGAGCCCGACAATGCGACCAAGACCTGGCTTCAAGGCGAAGCCGCCAAGGACGCGCTGCACCGCGCGCGACTATCGGTCGAGGCGAGCGGCGGTCGGCTCGGTGCGCCGAAGATCGTCGATCCGAGCGGCGGGGTGTGCCAGACGCAGGTCTTCGCCGGCTGGCCGAGCTATGTCGGCGGATCGCGGCCGACCGATGTCACTCGACCGAACGAGATCTTCGTCACCGGCAGCCGGATGGTAGCTCCGCCACCGCCGCCGCCACCTGCGCCGATGGCCCCATCGCTCGACCAAGCTGCCGAGGCGGTGCAGGTAACCCTGCAACCGCCGATGGAGCGGCTGCAGGCGTCGGCGTGCGTGGTCTATGCGCTGCTGCCATGATGCACGCACGCGCTTGACGCGCCGTGCGCGTCGGGCAACGTTTGCGCTTTCCGCGGGGAGATCAGGCGATGGCGCACAAGTTCGAGGTCTATAAGGACAAGGCGGGCGAGTTCCGCGTCCGCTTCAAGTACAACAGCGAGGTCATGTTCTCTACCGAGGGCTATTCGTCGAAGGCGTCGGCGATGAACGCGATCGACTCGATCAAGAAGAACGGTCCCGGCGCGCCGACCGAGGATATCAGCTAAGCGTCGATCGCCGCCGCCAGGTCGACGTCGCGCTGCGTCAGGCCGCCGGCGTCGTGCGTCGTCAAGCGCAGCTCGACCCGGTTGTAGACGTTCGACCATTCGGGGTGATGGTCGGCCTTTTCGGCGAGCAGTGCGACGCGCGTCATGAAGGCGAAGGCGTGGGTGAAGTCGGCGAACTGATACTTGCGGACGATCGCGTCGCCGTCGCGGTTCCAGCCGGGCAGCGCTTCGAGCGCGAGCGCGATCTCGGCGTCGATCAGCTTGGGGATCAC
>CAXTPH010000363.1:0-2355 GCA_964245955.1 uncultured Sphingomonadaceae bacterium
GGATGGCGGCGGCGGCGGCAGCCATTCCGAGTATCTCCGCGGCGACATCCGAGACCGCGATTACCCCCGCGCGGCACGCGACGCCGGCATCCAGGGCGACCTGACGACGCGCTACGTCATCGGCCCCGATGGGCGGATCGCCGACTGCCGCGTGGTCAAGTCGAGCGGCAGCGCGCTGCTCGATTCGACGACGTGCCGCCTCGTCATGGAGCGCTTCCGTTACCGCCCGGCGCGCGACGCCAACGGCCGCAAGATCAGCGAGGTGGTGTTCGACGACCACCACTGGCGGCTCGGCCCGCGCGACGGCCCTGACGACGACGACAGACCGCCCGACGATCGGCCGCCGCGCTAGGAGCCCGCCTCGACGACCGGCTCGGGCAGCGCCGGGGCGGGGCCGTTCATATCGACCAGCCAGGTCGACCACAGCTCGTGCGTCCGCAGCTGCGTCAGGCGGAGCTCGCAGCGCAGGCTCATCGCGCCGCGGATCGTGCCGCCCTGCCACAGCGTATAGACCGCGTCGCATTGCGTCTTCTCATAGGCGACCCATGCGGTCTGTGCCGCGTCGAACTCGACCAGCAGGCGGCCGTTCTCGGGGTTCTCGCGCCCGAGCTTCGACCGGGCTGCCAGCCGGTAGCGCTCGAGGCTGCGCAGCGCCTTGTCGCGCTCGTGCCCGAGGCACTGGTCGAAGGCGATGGTGTTCGCCGCCGTCTGGCAGCGCGGGGTGGTCACCGGCGGCTGGGTGCCGAGGGTACTGAACACGGTCAGGGCAAGCAGCAGCATCGTCATGTCTCCCGGTTGGCGGCCGCATCGTGCTTGCGACCGGCTGAAGCGTGGCTTAACCCGCGGTCATGACCATCCGTATCGCCGTCCTCGGGGCGTCCGGCTACACCGGGGCCGACCTCGTCCGCCTCGCGCTGTCGCATCCCGGGATCGAGATCGCGGCGCTGTCGGCCAACGCCAAGGCGGGGCAGACGATGGCCGAGGTCTGGCCGCATTTCGCGATGTTCCCGGGCCTGCCGCGGCTGGTCCGCGCCGAGGAGGTCGACTTCGCGACCATCGACGTCGTCTTCGGCTGCCTGCCGCACGCCGCCTCGGCCGAGCTGCTCAGCGGCGTTACTGGCCCCAAGATCGTCGACCTGTCGGCGGACTTCCGGCTGAAGGACGCCGCGACCTATGCCGATTGGTACGGCAACACGCATCCTGCGCCCGAACTGCTCCCCGGTGCGATCTACGGGCTGACCGAGTTCGCGCGCGCTGACCTGCCGGGCGCGAATATCGTCGCGTGCCCGGGATGCTACCCGACCGCGGTCCTGCTCGGGCTGCTGCCGCTGATGGACCTGATCAGCCCTGAACGGATCACGATCAACGCGCTGTCGGGGGTCAGCGGCGCCGGTCGTTCGCTAAAGGAGGCGAACCTCTTCGCCGAGGTTGCCGAGGCGGTCGCGCCCTACGCGATCGGCCGCCACCGCCACATGCCCGAGATCGAGCAGGAGCTGTCGCGGCGGAGCGCTACGCCGGTGACGGTCAGCTTCACCCCCCACCTCGTGCCGATGAACCGCGGCGAGCTGGTGACGATGATCGTCGAGACCGCGCACCCGGTCGCCGCCCTCCGCGCCGCGCTCGCCGCGCGCTACGCCAACGAGCCTTTCGTCCACCTGCTGCCCGAGGGTGTTGCCCCGGCAACGCGGATGGTGCGCGGGTCGAACCATGTCGTCGTCAACGTCTTCGCCGACCGCGTGCCGGGGCGGGCGATCGTCGTCGTCGCGATCGACAATCTGGTGAAGGGGTCGAGCGGGCAGGCGATCCAGAACATGAACGTCATGCTCGGGCTGCCCGAAGCTACCGGACTGACCGCCGCGCCGCTGTTTCCGTGAGCGGTGCGACGATCGCCACCTCGCGGCTGTGGCTGCGCCCGTGGACCGACGCCGATCGCGCGCCGTTCGCGGCGATGTGCAGCGACCCCGAGGTCATGCGCTACCTCGGCCCGCTGCCGTCGCGCAGCGAAATCGACGCCGCGATCGACCGCCAGATCGTGCATAAGGCCGAAGACGGCTTTTGCTTCTGGGCAATCGAGCGGCTCGACGACCAGGCGTTCCTCGGCTTCTGCGGCCTCAAGCGCATCACGCTCGCCGGGCCGCTGGCGGGCGAGGTCGAGATCGGCTGGCGGCTGCGGCGCGACGCATGGGGGCAGGGCTATGCCTTCGAGGCAGCCCGCGCGGCGCGCGACCATGGGTTCCTGTACTTCGGCCTGCCGCGCATCTTCGCCTTCACCGTGGAGGCGAACGTCCGGCCGTGGCGGCGGATGGAGCGGATCGGCATGGCCCGCGACCCCGCCGACGACTTCGACCACCCGGC
>CAXTPH010000364.1:0-2349 GCA_964245955.1 uncultured Sphingomonadaceae bacterium
GTTTAGGGGGTCGTCGCGGCCTTTGGCGTCGCGGGCAGCCGCTCGACCGTCAGCCCCTTCGCCTGGAGCAGCGCGACGACGCTGTTCCTGCCGCCGAGGTGTCCCGCCCCGACCGCGACGAACACCTTGCCCGGCGTCGCCAGCCGCGCCGCGATCCAGTCGGCCCACGCCTTGTTGCGGTTGGTCAGCAGCGCGCGTTCGAGGTTCGGCGTCGCCTGAAACCCCTTGTCGAAGTCCGCCGCCAGCGCCTCGGTCTCGCCCGCCTGCCAAAAGGCGACGAGTGCGTTGGTATCCTCGCGCGCCGTCCCGAGGTCGTCGACCGTCGAGTCGAGCAGCGCGCGCGCGTCGGTCTCGGGCAGGTTGTCGAACAGCCGCAGCTGCGCCTCGGGGGTCTCGAGTCCGAGCACCGGCTTGTGCGCCGCCTTCGTCCGCGCCGTCAGGGTCATCTCGACCCCGTCGGCGGCGGTCAGGCCGAGCTGGCTGACCGCGCCGTCGCCGAGCGCGATTGCCGCAAGCCACGTCTTCATCCCGTCGAGCCGCGCCACCGGTAGCCCGAGTGATGCGACCCCGGCGAGCAGCGCCGCACGCTTCGACGGCGCGACGCGGGTGCTGAGCGGCGGCAGCCCGGGCTTCTCGCCGAGCATCGCCACCAGCGGTCCGAGGCCCGCGGGGTCGTCGGGCAGGACGGTTTCGAGGACGAGCGTGTCGGCGGCATCGAGCCGCGCCGCGATCGCCGTGCTGAGCCACTTGGTCTCGGCAGGCAGCGCGTGGATCGTACCGAATAGGGTGATGTCGGTATCGGCGTCGTGGACGTGCCACATCGCCGGTTCGGCGCTCGCGGCGGAGGTCGCGGTGACAAACGACGCACTCCCCGACAAGGCAAGCGCGACACACAAAGCAAGAATACGCATCGGCGGCGATATAGGCGGGTGCGTCGCCGGTTGCGAGTCGCGCCGCGCCGCATTAAATGCCGCCGCGAACCGTTCAACCAAGCGAGACTTAATGGCCTTCAAGCTACCCGATTTCAACGACCGCAAAGCCGCCGCGAACGCCTCGCGCCAGGCCGTGCTCGACAAGTTCAAGGCGAAGGCCGAGCCGACGCCCGAGGAACTCGCCGAACGTGCCGCCCGCGCCGCGGCGCAGGAAACCAAGAAGATCGAGAAGGCGCAGGCGCTCAAGGACCGCATCGCCGCCGAAAAGGCCGCCGTGATCGCCGCCCGCGAAGCCAAGGAAGCCGCCGCGCGCAAGGCCGCCGAGGACGCGCTGATCACCGAGGAAATGAAGGCCGCGGCGAAAAAGGCCGAACGTGACGCAAAATACGCTGCGCGCAAGATCGCGAAGAAGGCGGCGAAGCGCTAACTACGTTCCCGGGGGGCAGCTTGACCCCCCTTCCCTCGCGCCGCTACACCCGCCCCGCATGTTGCACCCGCGAACATCGGCTGAGCCACTGACCTTTCAGGATATGATCCTGACGCTCCAGCATTATTGGAGCGAGCGCGGCTGCGTCATCCTGCAACCCTATGACGTCGAGGTCGGCGCCGGCACCTTCCACCCGGCAACCGTGCTGCGCGCGCTCGGGCCCGAGCCGTGGCGCGCCGCCTATGTCCAGCCGAGCCGCCGCCCGTCCGACGGGCGCTACGGCGATAATCCCAACCGGCTCGGCGCCTACTACCAGTTCCAGGTCATCCTCAAGCCGTCGCCGCCCGACATCGTCGACGCGTATCTCGGCAGCCTCGCCGCGATCGGCATCGATGGCGCGCGCCACGACATCCGCTTCGTCGAGGACGATTGGGAGAGCCCGACGCTCGGCGCGTGGGGGCTCGGCTGGGAGGTGTGGTGCGACGGCATGGAAGTGTCGCAGTTCACCTATTTCCAGCAGGTCGGCGGCATCGACTGCGCGCCGGTCAGCGGCGAGATCACCTACGGCCTCGAACGGCTGGCGACGTACATCCAGGGCAAGGATTCGGTCTACGACCTCGCCTACAACGAGCAGCTGACCTACGGCGACGTCTTCCGCGAGACCGAACGCGAGTTCAGCGCGTACAGCTTCGCGGCGGCGAATACCGACCTGCTGTTCAAGCAGTTCGCCGACGCGGCGGGCGAGTGCCGGGCGCTGGTCGATGCCGCCCTGCCGCTCCCGGCGTACGACCAGGCGATCAAGGCGAGCCACCTGTTCAACCTGCTCAACGCCCGCGGCGTCATCAGCGTCGCCGAGCGCGCGGCGTACATCGGCCGGGTCCGCGAGCTGACGAAGGCGGTCGCCGAGGCGTGGGTCAAGGTGAACGGGTGGTGATCCCTCTCCCCTCGAGGGAGAGGGACGGTCGCGCCCTTCGCGCGACCAGGGTGAGG
>CAXTPH010000365.1:0-2338 GCA_964245955.1 uncultured Sphingomonadaceae bacterium
GCAGCGTCGTCTTGCCCGCGCCGTTGCGCCCGACGAGCGCCAGCCGGTCGCGCTCACCAACCGCGAGGTCGAGGCCGCGCAGCAGCCAGCCGGGCCCCTGCACAAGGCCGATGTTTTCGAGCGCGACGACGGGGGCTGCCATACGGCGAGCGTGTAGGCGCTATGCTGCGTCGCGTCATCCCCCGCGCGCGAACCGGTCGCGGCCGGAACATTCACGCCCTATTCAGTGCTTTCGCCCTACGACGCTTCGTAATATTAACGAGGCGTATCATGTTGCGACCCCTTATCCTCGCGCTCGCCCTGACCCTCGCCGCCGGCCCCGCGGTCGCGCAGCGCGAGCAGGACAGCGCCTACCGGATGGCGAAGGAAGGGCAGATCATGGAACTCGGCGACATCCTCGCGCAGGTCAGTCCCCGCGTCGGTGGCAAGTTCATCGGCAGCGAGTTCGACGCCGAGCACGTCATGTACCGGCTGCGCTACATGACCGGCGGGGTGGTCAAGAACGTCGACGTCGACGCGCGGACCGGGCGGATTTTGGGAAGGACGTTCTGATGCGGGTTCTGGTGGTCGAGGACGAGCCGACGCTGGCGAAGCAGCTGCGGACCGCGCTCGAGGGCGCGGGCTATGCCGTCGACAGCGCCGCCGATGGCGAGGACGGGCATTATCTCGGCAGTACCGAGAATTACGACGCGGTGATCCTCGACCTCGGCTTGCCCGAGGTCGACGGGCTGACCGTGCTCGACCGCTGGCGCAAGGAGGGGCGGGTGACCCCGGTCCTCGTCCTGACCGCGCGCGACAGCTGGTCCGACAAGGTCGCCGGGCTCGACGCCGGGGCCGACGACTATCTCGCCAAGCCGTTCCAGACCGAGGAGCTGATCGCCCGGCTGCGCGCGCTGATCCGGCGCGCGAGCGGCAACGCCTCGTCCGAGCTGACCGCCGGCGGGGTCCGCCTCGACACGCGCTCGGGCCGCGTCACGCTCGACGGCGAGCCGGTCAAGCTCACCGCGCAGGAATTCAAGCTGCTCAGCTACCTGATGCACAACAAGGGCAAGATGGTCAGCCGCACCGAGCTGATCGAGCACATCTACGACCAGGACTTCGACCGCGATTCGAACACGATCGAGGTGTTCATCACCCGCATCCGCAAGAAGCTCGGCGCCGACCTGATCTCGACGACGCGCGGGCTCGGCTACAGTCTGGAAGACAGTGCCGCCGCCTGAGCGGCGCGACGCTGTCGAACGACGGGTGCGGAGCGGAGCGCTGAGCCGCGGGTCGCTGACGACCCGCATGATCGTGCTCGCGGCGGCGTGGATCGTGCCGCTGCTCGTCATCGGCGGCTTCGCCCTCGACGAGGTGCTGTCGGGAGCGATCCGGCGCAATTTCGACGAGCAGCTCAACTACGCGGCGACCGCACTGATCGCCACTGCCGAGATCGGCCCGAGCGGCGAGGCGCGGTCGAGCCGATCGCTGTCCGACCAGCGCTTTCTCGAACCCTATTCGGGGCTCTATTATCAGGTCTCGGTCGCCGGGGCCGAGCCGTATCGTTCGCGCTCGCTGTGGGACCGCGCGCTGCCGTGGAAGGCGCACGAGGATTGCAGCGCCGGCTGCTTCTACGACAGTGCCGGGTTCAAGGACGAGCCCCTGCGCGTCGTCGAGCGCGACGCGCTGTTGCCGGGGGCGAAGACCGTCTTCCATTTCCAGGTGGCGCAGGTCAGCCGCGACCTCGACGCGCAGGTCGCCGCGTTGCGCGACACGCTGCTGTGGTCGTTGTCGCTGCTCGGGCTCGGGCTGCTGATCCTCGCCGCGCTCCAGTCGACCTACGGCCTGTGGCCGCTGCGCAAGGTCAGCCGGGCGATCGCGGCGATCCGCTCGGGGTCGGCGACGCGAGTGCCCGCCGTCTTTCCGCCCGAGATCAGCCCGCTCGTCTCCGAGATCAACGAACTGCTCGACGACAACGCCAAGCAGGCCGAGGCGGCAAAGCTCCACGCCGGCAATCTTGCACACGCGTTGAAGACGCCGATGAGCGTGCTGATCGGCGCCGCGCGCGAGGGCGGACCGGATCTCGCCCAGGTCGTCGCCAGCCAGACCGCGATCATGCAGCGTCACGTCGATCACCAGCTCGCCCGCGCGCGCGCCGCCGGCCGCCGCACCGCGAGCGCATCGCGCGCCGAGGTGTGGCCATCGCTCGAGGCGCTCGTCCGGACGCTGACGCGGATCCATGCGTCGCGCGGCGTGGTGATCGACCTCGCCGGCGCGCGCGACCTCGTGTTTCGCGGCGAGCGGCAGGACCTCGAGGAGATGCTCGGCAATCTGATCGACAATGCCGCGATCTACGGCG
>CAXTPH010000366.1:0-2336 GCA_964245955.1 uncultured Sphingomonadaceae bacterium
CATCGCCAGCCAGCCGTGGCCGTTCCCGTCGAGCCTGATGATCGGCGCTTTCGCCGAAGCGACCGGCGACGCCATCACCCTCGACGACGACGAGCTCGAGGCGGCGCGCTGGGTGACGAAGGCGGAGGTCCGCGCCGCCCTCGACGGGGCCGGCGACTGGCTCGCCCCGCCGCCGCTGGCCATCGCCCACACTCTGCTGAAGGCGTGGGTCGACGGTTAGCCCGTTCGGCTCCGCGCCTGCGGATACGTTCCCAGCACGCGAACCCATTCGCTGTGATAGCGCAGCTCGTCGAGCGCGCGGGCGACGGCGGGATCGGCCGGGTCGCCCTCGATGTCGGCGTAGAACTCGGCCGCGGCGAACACGCCGCCCTTCAGGTACGATTCGAGCTTGGTCAGGTTGACCCCGTTGGTCGCAAAGCCGCCGAGCGCCTTGAACAGCGCCGCCGGAACCGAACGGACCTCGAACAACAGGCTCGTCATCAGCGCATATCCTGGTGCTGGCGGCATCGCCTCGCGCGACAGGACGACGAAGCGCGTCGTGTTGTGCGTCGCGTCCTCGATGTCCTCGGCGACCACCTCGAGCCCGTAAAGCTCGGCTGCAAGGCGCGACGCGACCGCGCCCTGCGTGCGTGCGCCGCGCTCGGCGACGAGCGCGGCGGCGCCGGCGGTGTCGGCGTAGCGTTCGGCGGCGATCCCCCACGCCGCGAGGCGCTTGCGCACCTGCCCCAGCGCCTGCTCATGGCTGATCGCGATCTGAATTCCCGCGCGGCCAACCCCCGGCATGCCGAGGAGACAGTGCCGCACCCGGACGAAATGTTCGCCGACGATCGCCAGCCCGGACTCGGGCAGCAGGAAGTGGATGTCGGCGACGCGGCCGTGGAGCGAATTCTCGATCGGGATCATCGCGCGTCCCGCCCGCCCCGACTGGACCGCCTCGATCGCGTCGTCAAAGCTGAAGCACGGCAACGGTAGCCCGGCGGGGAACGCCTCGCGCACCGCCTGATGCGAATAAGCCCCGGGCGCACCCTGGAAGGCGACCGCGCGCGCCGGGTCAGCGGCGGCGGCGGCGGCCATCGTCGCGACGAGCGCGGCGGCGGGAGCGGGATAATCGGTCATCGCCGGGTGGGTAGAGAAACTACCAATCGGGCACAATGCCGCCCATGCTGCAGTGCGACGATACATTGCTTGCGAGCTGGGAAGGCCGGAACTATGGTCCGCGCGCTTTGCTGGGGCCTAACGAGCGCCCTGCTTTCCGGAGAGAATTGTGGACAGTTTCGAGTGGAACAAGATCGCGGGCTGGACGCTCGCCGCGGCGATGAGCGTCCTCGCGCTGATCCTGTTCACGGGCGAAGTGTTCCATCCGGTCAAGCCGGCCAAGCCCGGCTATATCGTCGAGGGTGTCGAGGAAGTCGCCGTGGCCGGCCCGGCCGCGGTTGCCGAAAAGCCGATCGAGTTCTTCCTGGCCTCGGCGAGCGTCGACAAGGGTGCCGAAACCTTCAAGAAGTGTGGCGCGTGCCATAACGCCGAAAAGGGCGGCGCGAACGGGATCGGCCCGAACCTGTACGGCGTCGTCGGCGGCCCGCACGACCACATGCCCGGCTTCTCCTATTCTGACGCGATGCAGAAGACGAGCGGCCAGAAGTGGGATTGGGACGAGCTCAACAAGTGGCTGACCAGCCCGAAGGCGTTCGTCCCGGGCACGAAGATGGCGTTCGCCGGCATCGCCAAGCCGGAAGAACGCGCGGCGGTCATCGCCTATCTCAACAGCAAGAGCGATCATCCGCTGCCGCTGCCCGCGGTGCCCGCCGACGCTGCCCCCGCCGCGACGGTAGCGCCGGCCGCAGGCGCCGCCCCCGCCGGGGCGACGACCTCGCCGTCGACGGTCGCGACCGCGAACAAGCTGCCCGACCAGGCGGGCAAGGCCCCCGACGTCAATCCAGCCGATGCGACGCCAACCGCGGCGTCGCCGAAGAACAGCGGCGGCCCGGCAGCAACCGCAACCGCCGGGACGAGCAAGACCGATAAGCAGTAAGTCCTACGCGAGCGCGTAGTGCTGCCCGACGATCGCCCACGCCTCTTGGGCGGTCTCGACGACGTGGAACAGGTCGAGATCGCTGCGTGCGATGGTGCCCTCATCGGCGAGGGCGTCGAAGTCGACGACCCGCTCCCAGAAGGTCCGTCCGAACAGGAAAATGGGCAGTGCCGGCACCTTGCCGGTCTGGACGAGCGTCAGCAGCTCGAACAGTTCGTCGAACGTGCCGAAGCCGCCGGGAAATACCGCCACCGCCCGCGCGCGCATGAGGAAGTGCATCTTGCGCAGCGCGAAATAGTGGAAC
>CAXTPH010000367.1:0-2335 GCA_964245955.1 uncultured Sphingomonadaceae bacterium
CTGACCGGCGGCGTCGCGCACGACTTCAACAACTTGCTGACCCCGATCATCGGCGGGCTCGACCTGCTCGCCCGGCGCGCGCCCGAGCCGCGGGCGGCGAAGCTGATCGACGGGGCGTTGACCGCGGCCGAGCGGGCGAAGACCCTCGTCCAGCGCTTGCTCGCGTTTTCGCGGCGGCAGTCGCTCGAATCGCGCGCGGTCGACATCGCTGCGCTGATCGACGGCGTTCACGACCTGCTGCTGCGCTCGCTCGGCCCGGGGATCACCCTCGTCGTCGAGGCCGAAGCAGCGGTTATCGCCGAAGTCGATCCGGCCCAGCTCGAGCTTGCCATCCTCAACCTGGGGATCAATGCGCGCGACGCGATGAGCGGCCAGGGCACGCTGACGATCAGCGTCGGGCATGCGCGCGACGGCGACCGTGACTTTGTCCGCCTGACCGTCGCCGACACCGGGAGCGGGATGGACGAGGCGACGCGACGCCGCGCGATCGAACCGTTCTTCACGACCAAGGCGGTCGGGCGCGGCACCGGGCTCGGCCTGTCGATGGTCCACGGCCTTGCCGCGCAATCGGGCGGGCGGCTCGAGCTCGACAGCGCGCCCGGCGCCGGTACACGGGCGCACCTGTGGTTTCCGGTCGCGCGAACGGCGGTCGCCGACCCGACGGTACGACCTTCGCTCGCCGCCGAACGCGGCGCAGGCCAGCGCATTCTCGTGGTCGATGACGAGCCACTGGTCCGGGCGGCGACCGCGGCCATGCTCGCCGACCTCGGCTATATGGTTGTCGAAGCCGACGGTGCCGCCAGCGCCCGCGAGCGCTTCGACGACGGCATCGACGCGGTTATTACCGACTATCTGATGCCGGGCACCGACGGCGCGGCGCTCGCCGCCGAATTTCGCCGCGCGCGCCCGCAGCTGCCGGTGCTGGTCGTCAGCGGCTATACCATGGGCGATGCGCTCAACCCGGCCTTCAGCCGTCTGGCCAAGCCATTTCTGCAATCCGATCTCGCCGCTGCTATCGCAGGCGTACTTAGTAAATCATCCGTACCGGCGTCCTGACGGAACTGCGGCGATCGTGCTATGTTGCGTTGCAGCATACTGAGGACGACGATGCCCCGACCCAATCCAGCACGCCGTCCGACGCGGCCCGCCATCGAGACCGTCCTCGTCGAACTGGTTGCGCCGCGCGCCGATCCGGGCGCGTTGCGCATGCTGGGCTTCGTGCCCGACGATCTCGCGCCGGGGGCACCGCTTGTCGTGGTGCTGCACGGCTGCACCCAGACCGCGGCCGGTTATGATCACGGCAGCGGGTGGTCGACGCTGGCGGCGCGCCACGGCTTCGCGCTGCTGTTTCCCGAGCAGACCCGCGCCAATAATCCCAACCTCTGCTTCAACTGGTTCGAGACCGGCGATACCCGTCGCGGCGGCGGCGAGGCGGCGTCGATCGCCAATGCCGCCGCGGCGATGGTCGCGCAGCATAAGCTCGATCCGACGCGGGTCTTCGTCACCGGCCTGTCGGCGGGCGGGGCGATGACGAGCGTGATGCTCGCGACCTACCCCGACGTCTTCGCTGGCGGCGCGGTCATCGCCGGCCTGCCGTTCGGCGCGGCGCACGGCGTGCCAGAGGCGATGCAGGCGATGTCGAGCCCGTCGGCGATCGCGCCGCGCCTGCTCGGCGACCGCGTCCGCGCCGCGTCGACCTTCACCGGCCCGTGGCCAGTGGTGTCGGTCTGGCACGGCGACGCCGACCGCACCGTCAGCCACCGCAACGGCGAAGCGGTCGCGGCGCAATGGGCCGACGTCCACGGCGCAACGCGCTACGGCGATGTCTGGCGCAACCCCGCCGGGGTCGCGGTCGTGGAGCTCGTCACCGTCGGCGGCATGGGCCACGGAACGCCGATCGACGGCACCGACGGCAGCACCGCCGCCGCCTTCATGCTCGACGTCGGGATCGGTTCGAGCGCGCGCATCGCCGCCTTCTGGGGCATCGCCGGAGCCGCGACTGACCGCGCCAGCCGGCCACAGACAGCTGCGCGGGAGGCGACGGCGTCGCCGGCGACGCCCGGCAATGGCGGCTTCGATGTGACCAAATTGATCAACGACACGCTGCGATCGGTCGGCCTGATGAAATAGGCGCGCGGCGGCGTGAATTCCGCGCTAGACCTTGCCGCATGACCTTCGACCTCGCCGTCCTCGACCAGCCGTTCGGCCGCCTCGCTGACCTGATCGCCCGCCACGCGGCCGCCGCCCCCGACCGGATCGCGATCGTCGACGGCACGCGGCGGCTGACCTACCGCGACCTCGACGCGCTGATCGATCGCGTCGCCGCGAGCCTGCA
>CAXTPH010000368.1:0-2314 GCA_964245955.1 uncultured Sphingomonadaceae bacterium
GGCGCGGGCGAGCGATACCGGCGATACCGCACTGGCCGCCGTCGCCGCGAGCGGGCCGCCGTCGATGACGAGCCTGACGACCGCCGGCTTCGCCGCGGCGGCGCAGACGCCGTTCGTCGTCGCCTACGACCCGAACGGCACGTGGCTGCCGCCGCTGTACGTCTATATCGAGCCGAACACGTGGATCGGCACCGGCTCGATCGCGTCGAACGTCCTGACTGTTGCGAGCACGACGTCGGGCGCGGTCGGCATCGGCACCAAGATCAGCGGCGTCGGTGTGACCCCCGGCTGCACCGTCGTCGCCGGCAGCGGTACGACGTGGACGGTGACGGCGACCGCCAACGTCGCCACGATCGCCCTCCAGGGCGGCGGCACCTCGGCCAGCGCGCTCGTCACCGTCAGCAGCAATCCCGCGGCCGCCTCGGCGGGCGTCTGCGCCGACAGCTACACCGTCGCGCGCAACGCGATGAAGGCGCAGAACCGCGTCGTCCCCGCGCGCAACGGCCAGGCGGCGAGCGCGAGCGGCGCGACCGACGGCATGACCGCGCGCTACAAGGCGGGCAGCTACACCGGCCTCGGCGCGACCGCGGTCGCGACCGGCATCACCACCGGCTTTACGTGGGAGATCGTCGAGGGCGACCCCGCCAACGCCAACCCCCGCGCCAACGTCATCGTCGCGGCGGCGGCGAGCGGCAATCCGCGCACGAGCCGCACGCTGCTCCGCAACATGACGCTGATCGGTCCGGACACGATCAGCTTCATCACCTCGGTCTATGCCTGGATCGACAATTGCGAGATCCGCGGGCCGGCGGGCAACACCACCAGCACGACGCCGTTTCTTAATTCGACCGGCCAGCTCGCGAGCTACTGGACCAATCTCCGCTACTGGCAGATGCTGTCGTACCTCGGCGGCAATCTCAACCGCAACTGCGAGGTCGAACTCGGCCTCGCCGGGATCACCGTGCTCAACAACCGGCGGCTGCCGACCGCGGTCGCGACCTCGACCGGTGTCGCCGTCACTGCGGCCGGGACCGATCCCTTCGGCAGCTCGCAGGACCGGATCGCGGCGGGCAATGACCTGCGCTACATCAAGGGTACCCGATCGTGGCTGCCGTCGGCGACGCCGAACGCCAGCGCCGGCGCGACCGCGCTCGGCACCGCCTATCCGGTATTCAACCGCCAGGTGTTCGCGAACAATGTCTGCGAACAATACGGTCCCTCCAACCCGATGTTCACGACGATCGGCGAGAACAACACCGTCGTCGCGACCTATAATATCATCGAGGGCAACACCGTCACCGGCGACCGGGTCAACCTGTTCTACGACGACCTAAATCTGACAACGATCGCGGCGAACGACACCGAGAGCAATATCGTCCTCGGCAACCGGATCGCGAACAACGCCTTCGACCAGCATTCGATCAAGGTCGACTTCTTCAACGACAGCGTGGTCGCGGGGCAGCGCATCGGCGTCGCGCTGTCGACCACGCGCAACAAGGTCAAGGCGGTCGGCGACGAGATCGTCATCGCGGGGTCGCCGGCGAACGTCTACCGCTGCATCACCGCCGGCACGACCGCGACCAGCGGCGGCCCGACCGGTACCGGTAGCGACATCACCGACGGCACCGTCCACTGGGCGTGGTTCGCGACCGAGACGCGGCAGCACGGCTATCGCCCGCAGGCGGTCCGCAGCTGGTCGGCGCTCTACGGCGTCGGCATGGTCGACAACGTTGTCATCCGCGGCAACACCGACGCCGAGTTCCTCCACGAGTTCGAGGGGCTCAACACACCGAACTACAGCATCGACATCCCCGCCGGCGCCTTCGTCTACGACCCGAAATACACGCTCGACAAATCGGGCACCGACGTCTGGCTCGGCACGCCGGGGGCGGGGCGGTACAGCGCGGCGAACACCGGCGGCGGCGACTACAAACCGCTGACGGGGTCGCCGCTGCTCGCGCACAGCCGCGCGGCGAATATCGACACCGATATCGCCGGCGTCGCGCGCCAGATCCCGTTCGCGACCGGCGCGGTGCAATCCGTTCCCATCGCGGCCGTGTCGCCGGCCGGGGCGCTGCAGGCGAGCCGCGCATCGAGCGAGACGGTCGGGCTGGCGCTCGCGCTGCGGGGGACGTCGACGCTGATGGCGTCGCGCGCCGCGGCTTCGGCTGCCGGCTGGGCGACGACGCTGGCGTCGGCCCCGGCAACGATGACAACCCGCGCGGCAGCGTCGCGGACCGGTTGGGCGGCAAGCCTGACGCCGACGTCGGCGACTCTGGCGTCGCGGGCGACATCGTCGGCGATCGGCTGGGCG
>CAXTPH010000369.1:0-2303 GCA_964245955.1 uncultured Sphingomonadaceae bacterium
TGGTGTCGATCCGCAGCAAGGCGAGATCGGACTTGGCGTCGGCGAACACCAGCTTCGCCTTATATTCGCGGCGGTCGGCGAGCCCGACGAGGATTTCGTCGGCGCCGTTGACGACGTGGTTGTTGGTGACGATCAGCCCGTCGGCCTGGACGATGACCCCCGAGCCGAGCGACTGTTCGACGCGGGGTTGCGGCGCGCCGCCACCGAAGAACTGGCGGAAGAACGGGTCGTCCATCATCGTCGCCCGGCTGCGGTTGACCCGCGCGGAGTAGACGTTGACCACGGCGGGCGCGGCGCGCTTGGCGACGGGCGCGAACGACAACTGGACCTGGCCGAGATCGGCGGGGGCGGCGCGCGTCGTCGCGACGGCGGGCGGCGGCGCGAGAATATCGGCGTTGACCGGCGCGCGCCCGACCCCGCCCTCGATCCCGAGCGCGAGAGCCAGGCCGCCGATCGCGCCTCCGCCCAGAAGCACCGCCGTCCGTATCGCCGATCGCATAGTCCCTCCGATTTCGCTCATCCGCCCCGTTGCCGGGGGAGGATTTTGCCGCGGGCGACATGTGGGACTAGATCGCTGAAGCCGCAATGAACTGCGCCGGGGAACCGCGATGAAACTCTACCACTGCGCCGGGGCGCGGTCGTTCCGCGCGCTATGGACGCTCGAGGAACTCGGCCTCGACTATGACCTAGAGACGATGCCGTTCCCACCGCGCTTCACGGTGCCCGGCTATCTCGCGATCAACCCGCTCGGCACCATTCCGTACTTCACCGACGGCAGCGCCGCGATGACCGAATCGGCGGCGATCAGCGAATATCTGGTGACGAGATACGGCCCGACCCCGCTCGCGGTGACGCCCGACGAGGCCGATTATGGCGCGTATCTGAACTGGCTTCACCACGGCGAGGCGACACTGACTTTTCCGCAGACGCTCGTCCTGCGCTACCGCGTGTTCGAGCCGGCGAAGGGGTTGCAGGCGGCAGCGGACGATTATGCCAAGTGGTTCGCCAAGCGGACGGTGCTCGCCGCCGCCGCGCTTGAAACGCGCGACTATCTCTGCGCCGGGCGGTTCACAGCGGCCGATATCTCGGTCGGCTACGCGCTGCTCCTCGCCGCGCGGCTCGATCTGTTGCAGGGCCTCGCGCCGTCGCTGATCGCTTATTGGGCGCGCTTGCAGGACCGCGACGGGTTCAAGCGGGCGGTGGCGGCGGAGCGTCGCTGATCGCGACGATGTCGCCGCGGTCGAGCGGCCGGTAGAGGTGCGGGAATAGCGCGCCCCCGCGCGACGCCTCCCACCGCACCGCGTCGCCGAGCGCATCGGCGTCGAGGGTCAGCACCGTTACCGCCTCCCCGGCGAAGTATTTCGCCATCGTCCCTGCCGTCTGGTCGGCGGTCGACAGATGGATATAGCCGTCGCGCAGGTCGTCGGCCGACCCGGCGAAATGTCCGTCGCGGTCGAACGCCGACCATTCCTCTCCACGCAAAATCTTGTAAACAAACATGGTTTTTCCCGCCCGCGCCGCCGGCCTTGCATTTGCCGGCGAAAGCGCGCACATAGCAGCCAGCCGAAGTTGCCTGCAACCGTCGAGCGGCGCTTCACGCCCCCTCTTTCGTTTTCTTGCTGCCGAGGCGTTCGGGTGTGGTTTTGCGCCCGGACCTCTTGAACGATCTAAGGACTATTCTTCATGGCGATCGGTACCGTCAAATTCTTCAACAGCGCCAAGGGTTATGGCTTCATCGCGCCGGACGGCGCCTCCAAGGACGTCTTCGTCCACGTTTCGGCGGTCGAGCGTTCGGGCCTCAACGGTCTCAACGAAGGCCAGAAGGTCAGCTTCGACGTCGAGAACGACCGCCAGGGCCGAAGCTCGGCCGTCAACCTCGCGCTGGCTTAACAGCCCTTATGGCGAAGGAAGAAGCGCTCAAGGTCGAGGGCACGATCGCCGAGATCCTGCCCGACGGCCGGTTCCGGGTGAAGCTCGAAAACGACCATGAGATCATCGCCTACACCGCGGGCAAGATGCGCAAGAACCGCATCCGCTCGATCGTCGGCGACCGGGTCCACGTCGAGATGACCGCCTACGACCTCGACAAGGGGCGGATCGTCTTCCGCGAGAAGACGGTCAACCCGCCGATGAACCAGCGCCGCTTCTTCCGCCGCTGACTCGACCGCCCCGGAGCCTCGGCTTCGGGGCGGTCATTCCCAAGGGGAACGCGCCATGACCGACACCGTCGCGCCGCCCTTTCCCGCCGAACTCGACGACCGCGCCCTCGAATTCCGCGTCGTCCCGTTCCGCGAGACCGACTA
>CAXTPH010000370.1:0-2285 GCA_964245955.1 uncultured Sphingomonadaceae bacterium
GTTGGCTGGCGAGAAGAAGTGCAGCCCGACGACCGATTCGGGGCGCGACGTCGCCGCGGCGATCTCGTCGACGTTCAGATAGCTCGTGTTCGACGCGAGGATCGCCCCGGGCTTGGCGAGGGCGTCGAGCTTGCCGAACACCTCCTTCTTGACGCCCATGTCCTCGAACACCGCTTCGATGATCAGGTCGGCGGCGCTGAGCGCGTCGAGGTCGAGCGACGGGGTCAGCAGCCCCATCCGCGCCTCGACGTCGTCGGCGGTCATGCGGCCCTTGGCGGCGGTGTTCTCGTAATTCTTGCGGATCGTCGCGACACCGCGGTCGAGCGCTTCCTGCTTCATCTCGACGATCGTTACCGGCACGCCGGCGTTCAGGAAGTTCATCGCGATGCCGCCGCCCATCGTCCCCGCGCCGATGACGCCGACGCTCGCGACCGGGAGCAGCGGCGCGGCGGGGTCGAGCCCGTCGATCTTGTTGGCCTGGCGTTCGGCAAAGAAAACATAGCGTTGCGCGCGTGACTGGAGACCGGTCATCAGCCCCATAAACAGCTTGCGTTCGACGCCCATGCCCTCGTCGAACGGCAAAGTCGCGGCCGCCTCGATGCACTGAATGTTCGCTTCCGGAGCGTCGAAGCCGCGGAACGCCTTGGCGTTGGCCTTGCGGTAGGCGTCGAACATGCCGTCCTCGACGCCAAGCACCGGCTTGTCGCGGACGCGGGTCAGCGGCAGGTTCTCGTTGAGGACGCGACGCGCGAAGTGGATCGCGCCGTCCTTCAGGTCGTCGACGATCGCGTCGATCAGTCCTGAAGCGGCGGCAGCCTTCGCGCCGATATGCTTGCCGGTCGTGACCATCTCGATCGCCGCCTTCGCGCCGACGAGCCGCGGCAAGCGTTGCGTGCCGCCTGCGCCGGGGAGGAGGCCGAGCCTGACCTCGGGCAGGCCGAACTTCGCCGAGGCGACCGCGACGCGGAAATGGCAGACGAGCGCGACCTCGAGCCCGCCGCCGAGCGCGGTGCCGTGGATCGCGGCCACGACCGGCTTCGGGCAGTTTTCCATCACCGCCTGGACCTCGTGCAGCCCGGCGCCGCGCGGCGGCTTGCCGAATTCGGAGATGTCGGCCCCGGCGATGAAGGTGCGCCCGGCGCAGATCAGCACGATCGCCTTGATTGCCGGGTCGGCAACCGCGGCGGCGATGCCCTGTGCCAGCCCGTCGCGGACGTCGGCCGACAGCGCGTTGACCGGCGGCGAGTTTAGCGTCAGCACGCCGATGTCGCCGTCGATGCTCAGGTCGGCGACGGCGTTGATCGTGGTCATTGCGGTTCCAATCCCCAATTGCCGCTGTTGCGGCGCAGCAATCGCCGGTAGACGGCGTATCGATGACCTTCGCTAGTCCCGACGCCGACGCTCTGCAACCCGCGGCCCAGCCGAAGCTCGGCACGATCGTGCTCCTCGGCAGCCTGACCGCGATCGGGGCGATGTCGATCGACCTGTACCTGCCGAGCCTGCCTGCGATCGGGCGCGACTTCAAAGTCGACGCAGCGACAGTCCAGAACAGCATGTCGGCGTTCTTCGTCGGCATGGCGGTCGGCGGACTGATCTACGGCCCGGTGTCGGACCGCCTCGGCCGCCGCCCCGCGCTACTTGCCGGCATCGCGCTCTACATTCTCGCCTCGATCGGCTGCGTCGTCGCCCCATCGATCGACTGGCTCGTCGCCGGACGCTTCGTCCAGGCGCTTGGTGCCTGTTCGGGGCAGGTTCTCGCCCGCGCCATCGTCCGCGATCGCTATCATCACCAGGATTCGGCGCGCATTTTCTCGCTGCTGACGCTCGTCCTCGGCGTCGCGCCGATGATCGCGCCGACGATCGGGGCGTGGCTGGTGACCTTCGCCTCGTGGCGCGCGATCTTCGGCGTGCTCGCCGGCGTCGCGCTCGTCATCGGCGGCGCGGTCGCGGCGCGGCTCGACGAAAGCCGCTCGGCGGTGACGGCGGCGCAGGCAGCGCGCGAGAGCGTCCTCGGCTCGTTCGCGACGCTGCTGCGGCAGCGACGGCTGATCGGCTATCTGCTCGCCGGGGCGCTGAACGGGGCGACGCTTTTCACCTATATCGCCAGCGCGCCCGACCTGCTGATCACGCAATACGGCTTCACCCCACGCGCCTTCGCGATCGCCTTCGCCGTGATCGCGGTCGGGGTGATCGGGTCGAGCCAGGTCAACCGCGGCCTGCTCGGGCGCTACGACAGCGACCGTATCCTCGGCGTCGCCGCGATCGCCGGGGTCGTCGGCGGGGCG
>CAXTPH010000371.1:0-2284 GCA_964245955.1 uncultured Sphingomonadaceae bacterium
GAGCGCAGCGCCGCCAAGCGCGGCCGACTTGACGAAATTACGGCGGTCCATAGCGTGGTTCCTCGTTCGCAATTCATGTCACTTGCCCCAGAGCGCGAGAAGCATTGCTGCAAAAACGCAGCGCGGCGCAGGCGGCTCCATAGCCGTTGTCGATGTTGACGGTAACGATGCCGGGTGCACAGCTCGCTAGGATGGCATTCAGCGCCGTTCGACCGCCCGTCGCGACGCCATAGCCAACCGACGTCGGCACCGCGATCACGACGCTCGCGACGAGCCCGGCAACGACACTGGGCAACGCCGCGTCCATGCCGGCGGCAACGATCAGAACGGGATAGCTGCGGATCTCGTCGATGCGCTTGGTCAGTCGCCAGAGGCCGGCGACCCCGACATCGGCGATAAGCGCGGCATCTTCACCCTGGAACGCAAGCGTGCGCATCGCCTCGCGCGCGACGGGGACGTCGGAGGTTCCCGCACAGAGCACGGCAATGCGTGTTTGCGACCGGCGCGGGGAGTTCGTGCCCAGCACCGCCGTTCGCGATATCGCGCAATAATCAAGACTATCGGCGTGAATCGGATCGAGCGCAGCATGCTTCGCGGCGTCGAGCCGCGTGATGAACAATGACGCGCCCTGTGTTTTCGCGGCGGCGAGGATTGCATCGATCTGGAGCGCCGACTTGCCCTCGGCAAAGACCGCCTCGGGGAGCCCGATCCGATCTTCGCGCGCGAAATCGAGTTGAAATTCGTCACCGACCGTCATGCGACTGACCGGACAAAAGCGCTGCCGTTGCGATAGGGTTCGAAGACGACCGGCCGACTTGTCAGCCGTGCAGGCAAATTTGCCATCAACTGAGTTTGGAGCATCGCCCGGGTGACGTGATCGAGCCTATGAAGGCTATCAGGATCGAGTTCGATGACCACGCCCGCGGCCCGCACCCGGCAGCGAACCGCGCGCCCCGACCCGCCTGCGTCGAGGTGACTTCGCACCTTCCGTTCGGCCCAATCGACGAACGCCAGCACATCGGGATCGACGCGGATACCGGTTTCGATCCGGCTCGACAGGCAGGGGGCCGCGGGAAGGTCGGCGACCTCGTCGAGGCCAAGTTCGCGCGCGAGCGTGCGGACCGCCGCCTTGTCGTACCCAGCCTCGACGAACGGATGCCGGACATTGTGGTCGCGCGCCGCATCGAGGCCGGGGCGATATTCGCCGAGGTCGCCGATGTTCGCCCCCGAGACGATCTGGCGCCCGGTCACGCTGGCAATTGCGCCGTAGAGGTTTGTCTTACAGAAAAAACAGCGATTGATTGGGTTGGCGAGATAGGCGGGGTCGGAGAATTCGCCCGCTTCGATTATCCGCAACGCCCAACCGTCCGCTGCGGCTCGGGCGCGAACACGCGCCGTCGCCGCGGCCGGCACGGCGGGTGACACCGCATGGACGGCGAGCATGCCATCGCTGCCGAGCAGGCGATGCGCCAGGCTCGCCAGGCTCATGCTATCGACCCCACCGCTCACCGCGACCGCGAGCGGCGCGGCATCGTGGATTGCTGCAGCAAGACGCTCGTTCATTGTCCACCGTCCACGATCGCCCGCCGCTCGGCTTCGCGTCGTAGCGCCGCTCGGGTCGCGTGCCCCTCGTGTGCCAGTGCGTCATCGGCTTCCGCCTTGGCGGTGCGGCCGCCGGGACGCTCGACGGTCTTCACCCGGATGGCGTGGCCATCGACCTCGACGGTGACGGCTTGTCGGGCAAGCGCCCGGCCTTCGACGATATGGTGGCGCAAGCCGATCGTCGTCGTTTCGCGAAAGCAGGCGACGATCGCCGCATCGATCGCGGTTGCGCGGGCGAGGACCCGGACGTGCGTCGTCAGGCGGCCCTTCTTGCCGACCATCGCCATTTGCACGATGTCGAAGATGTCGGCGTGCTCGCGCAGGCGGTCGAGCCCCATCGCCAGGTCTTCCGCGGATTGGTCGTCGACCTCGAACTCGATGACGCCCAGCGTCCGGTGCCCGGTGTCGCTCGCTTGTTTGGTCTCGTCGAAGGCGAGGATACGAACGCAGTTCGACATGCCGGGCAGGACCCGCGTACCGAAACCGATCCCCGTGCGACCTAGTTCGCGAGGGCCGATCGGCCGCGCGGCTGCAGGATCGCACAGATATCGCAGGATCGCCGCACCGGTCGGCGTGACACGCTCGCCCGCAATACCATCGTCGACCATGGCAAAGCCCCGTAGCAGGACCGTCGTCGCGGGGGCCGGGACCGGCAGCAAGCCGTGCGCGGTGGCGACGAGGC
>CAXTPH010000372.1:0-2277 GCA_964245955.1 uncultured Sphingomonadaceae bacterium
CGCACGCGTATCGATCGGATCACCGCCCGGGACTAGCCCCGTCCGAGCCGCACCTTCGCCCCGACATAGAAGAAGCGCCCGACTGCCGACACCGGCAGGCTGATTGAATTGCCCGGGTCGGGCTGCTGGTCCGACAGGTTGAGCGCCCCGAGATAGAACGACAAGCCGCTCGGCAGGTCGTAGCCGATCTGGACGTCGTGCTGCCACAGCTCGCGGTAGCGCAGCTGGCCCGGCGCGGCGTACAGCGGGTCGTTGTCGGTGGTCAGCTTGTCGACCGTCCGCGTGCCGTCGGCCCAGCGCAGGTTGTAGGTCAGCGTCACCGGGCCGCGCGTCCAGCTCGGCGAGAAGTTGAAGTTCCACTTCGGCGCGCCGGGCTGGTCGACGTTGTCGGTCGGCGCCGCGCCCGGCGTGCCGATGAAGTCGAGCCGCTTCAGGTAACCGCCGATGAAGCGCAGGTCGAACGTGCCCGCGTTGCCGGTGCGGAGGACATAGTCGACGTTGAGGTCGGCGCCGGCGGTGCGGAACTGCGCGACGTTCTGCGGCTGGAGGGTATATCCGCTGATGATGCCGGTCTTCGGCGCGCGGGTGATCGCCCGGCAGAACTGGTTGTCGATCGACGGTTGGTCGACGCACAGCGTCGCCAGCGACGACGGCGTCGGCGTGTTGATCGCGTCCTTCAGGGTGATGTCGTAATAGTCGACCGACGCGGTCAACCCGGGGATGAAGCGCGGGCGCAGGACGATGCCCGAGGTCCACGTCGTCGCCGCCTCGGCACGCAGCGTGGTATTGCCCGAGCGGACGCCGACGATGTTGTTCGGCGTCTGCAGCGCCGGCGACACCGTCGCCCCGGCCGCGCTGAGCACGGCGGCGCAGTTGGCGGCGCGGAACGACGTGCCGTTGCCGATCTCGTTCGGCGAGCACGGATCGATGAAGAAGTTCGAGTCGCCGGTGACCGGCTGGAACAGCTCGCCGATGTTCGGCGCGCGGACCGCCTTGCCGTACGAGCCGCGGAAGCTGATGTCGTGGATCGGCGCATAGACGCCGTTGACCTGCCACGTGTGCGTGTCGCCGATCGTCGAATAGCTCGAGAAGCGGTACGCCGCCCCGACCGCCAGCGTGTCGGCGAAGCGGCTGCCCGACAGGATCGGCGCGTTCAATTCGCCAAAGGCTTCCTTGACGTCGAACTTGCCCCCCGAGGGAACGACCAGCGTCGGTTCGGTGAAGGCGACGAAGGCGTTCGCCTGGAGATTGGCGCTCGGGCGGAAGCTGCTCGTCTCGCGGCGGTACTCGCCGCCGAACGAGAACTGCACCGGGCCGCCCGGCAGCGCGAAGAACGCACCGAAGTCGCCGCTGACCGAGGCATTGGCGACCGCCTGGGTGATGCGCGCGAAGCTGGTGTCGTTGACCTGGAAGAAGCCGAGCGCCTGGCGGCTGATCGGGCCGAGGCCGAACAGGCTGACAGGGACGCAGCCCGGGTTGCCGCCGGTCAGGTTCGACCGGCAGACCGGGGCGCCGTTGGCGCCGGTGACGACGTCGAGCGCCTGCGCATACGGCACGGCGAGGTCGTCGTTGAGCTTCGTGATGGCGACGTCGGTCCGGCCGTACTCGACATAGGCGTCGTAGGTCGCATGGTCGGTCAACCGGCCCGAGGCGTCGAGGACACCGCGGTACGTCTGCCGCAGGTCGCTCTCGCCGTGGCGGCCGTAGTCGAGATTGTCGCGGGTGACGCTGACCTGGCTCTGCCCGGCGGCGAGCGCGGCGTCTCGGATCGCGGCGGGGACGAACGGATTGTCGAGCCCGATCGTCGTGCCATAGGTGCCGATGTAATAGTCCGAGGTGGTCGCCCGAGTCTGGGCGAACTTGCCCTCGACCGACAGCTTGAACGCATCGGAGACATCGTAATGGCCGAGCAGGTTGACGTCGTTTCGGACGATCCGCGGCGCGAGGTCGCCCGAGTAGAAGCCCGCGACCGGCGTGTCGTCGCCGCCGGTCGAGTAATAGGCGGCAGGGGTCCCATGGTTATACGGCTGGCCGAGGCCGTTGAAGTCGGCGACGCCGTCGCCGTTGACGTCGACCGCGCCGATCGGCGACTCGCCGGGATAGCGCAGGTCGCCGACGAGGATGTTGTGGTACGCCTTGGGATCGTTGGCGGCGGCGTCGTTCGGGATCAGGTAGACGCGCGCTGGACCCGTCAGATACTTGCGCTGGTCGTTCTCGAGCCGGTCGTCGGCGTTATATTCGTAGGCGAGCGTGAGGTTGCCGCGACCGTCGGCGAAG
>CAXTPH010000373.1:0-2253 GCA_964245955.1 uncultured Sphingomonadaceae bacterium
TGACGATCTGCTGCAGCGACCGCGCCGCCTGCGGCACGTTCGAGGCATAGTTGCTCGGATCGAACACGATGATCGCCGCTGCCGGCGACGCGGCGGCGAGCGAGATCGCCGAGATCAGCGGCATGGCCGCGAGCAATACGGCGATACGACGGCGGGTCATGGCAGCCTCTCCTGCTCGGTGGTGACGGGAAGTTCGGCGGCGGACAGCAGCTCGGCCGCCCAGCCGAGACCGCGGTGGCGCAGCCACACGGCCGCAAATCCGTCGGGGCCATGCTCGGCGAGCAGCCGCTCGATGGCGATCTGGTCGGCGCGCGACGAGGCGGCGGTGAACGCCAGCGCGACATCGCTCAGGCCGAGCTCGAACAGCCGGTTGCCCCGCCTGCTCTGGCAGTAATAGTCGCGCTTCGGCATTGCCCGCGCGACAATCTCGAGCTGGCGATCGTTCAATCCGAACCGCCGGTAGATCGCGGCGATCTGCGGCTCGAGCGCGCGCTCGTTGGGCAAGAACAGCCGGGTCGGGCAGCTCTCGATGATCGCAGGCGCAATGGCCGAGCCGTCAATATCGGCGAGGCTCTGGGTAGCGAACACGACACTGGCGTTCTTCTTGCGCAGCGTCTTCAGCCATTCGCGGAGCTGCCGCCCGAACTCGGCGTCGTCGAGGGCCAGCCAGCCCTCGTCGACAATGATCATGGTGGGAGCGCCGGTCAGCCGGTCGCCGATGCGGTGGAACAGATAGGCGAGGACGGCGGCGGCGGCGGCGGTGCCGACCAGCCCCTCGGTCTCGAACGCCTGGACGGTGCCGGTGCCCAACGCCTCGTGGTCGCCGTCGAGCAAGCGGCCCCATGGGCCGTCGAGCGTGTACGGCTGCAGCGCCTGCTTGAGCGCCGACGACTGGAGCAGCACGGTCAGGCCGGTCAGCGTGCGCTCGCCGACTGGTGCCGAAGCAAGGCTGGCGAGCGCCGACCACAGCAGCTCCTTGATCTCGGGCCCGACGGCGACGCTCTCGCGCGTCAGCACCCCGGCGAGCCATTCCGCCGCCCAGGCGCGCTCGCCGGGCTCATCGATCCGCGCCAGCGGCTGCAGCGATGGTGCGGCGTTTGCCGCGCCCTCGTTCCCGGCGAGACCACCGCCGAGGTCGTGCCAGTCGCCGCCCATCGCCAGCGTCGCGGCGCGGATGCTACCGCCGAAGTCGAACGCGAACACCTGCGCTTGCGGATAGCGGCGAAACTGCAGCGCCATGAACGCCAGCAGCACCGACTTGCCGGCCCCTGTCGGTCCGACGACGAGCGTATGGCCGACATCGCCAACATGGCTCGAGAAGCGGAACGGGGTCGAGCCCTCGGTGCGGGCAAAGAACAGTGGCGGTCCAGCGAGATGCTCGTTGGCTTCCGGCCCGGCCCAGACCGCCGACAGCGGGATCATGTGCGCGAGGTTGAGGGTCGAGATCGGTGGCTGGCGGACATTGGCATAGGCATGGCCGGGCAGCGACCCGAGCCACGCTTCGAGTGCGTTCAGGCTTTCCGGGATACACGTGAAGTCGCGGCCCTGGACGATCTTCTCGACCGCCTTCAATCGGGCATCGGCAATGCGCGGGTCGCGGTGCGACACGGTAATCGTCGCGGTGACATAGGCCCAGCCGGCGACGTCGGCGCCGAGCAGCTGCAGCGCCTCGTCGGCGTCGGCGGCCTTGTTGCTGGCGTCGTTGTCGACGAGCACACTCGCCTCGTTGGTCAGCACCTCCTTGAGGATTGCTGCGACCGACTTGCGCTTGGCGAACCACTGGCGGCGGATGCGGCCGAGCAGCTTGGCGGCGTCAGCCTTGTCGAGGCAGATCGCCCGGGTCGACCAGCGACAGGCGAACGGCAGGCGGTTGAGCTCGTCGAGAATGCCGGGCTCGGTCGCACCGGGCAGGCCGATGATGCTCAACGTGCGTAGATGCTGGTTGCCCAGCATCGGCGCGAGGCCGCCGGTCAACGGTTCGTCCGCAAGCAGCGCATCGAGATGCATCGGCGTCGCCGGTACAGCGATCCGCTGGCGGCGGCTTGAGATCGTCGAGTGGAGATAGGTCAGCGTCTCATCATCGGACAGCCACGCGGCTGCGGGAACGAACCCGTCGAGCAGGTCGAGAACGCGGTCGGTGCGATCGGCGAAGCTCTTCAGCCGCTCGCGCCAATTGTCGTCGTGGCTCCCGCGCGCGCCGCCTTAGTAAAGCCAACCCTCGGCGCGCGCGGCACCGTCGGGCGGCGGCAGCCA
>CAXTPH010000374.1:0-2228 GCA_964245955.1 uncultured Sphingomonadaceae bacterium
GCCTCGGCCAGCATTTCCGGAAGCGCGGCCGCTACGATCTGCCCCAGCGCCTCGTCCTGCTGCGGCTTCTGGTCACGGTCGACATGGTGCCGCGAACGGCGTGGGCGCTGATGGTGCCGGTGTCGCTGTCGGTCGTTTGCGCGGGTGGGTGGTGGGCGGTGCCGGGCTCGCTGCTGGCCGGCGCATGGCTCGTCGGCGCGCTCTGGCTGTGGCTGGTATGGGACGCCCACCTAAACGACCAGACGCCCCGCGCAGCGCGCAACCGGCGAATCGAGTTCTGGCTGAAGATTGGCATCGCCGTCTTCTTTCTCAGTCTCGGCGGCGCCTCGCTGGCGGACGGCGGTCCGCTGGCGCCGGCGTGGCTCGCCGCCAAGGCGCTGCTGTTCGGCCTGATCTTCGCGGCCGCAATAATGATCGATGTCGCGTTTAAGCCCGTCGGGCCGCAGCTTGGCGCGCTCATCGCGCATGGATCGAGCGATGCGACCGAACGGCCGCTGCTCGCGACGATGAATCAGACGCGGCGCTGGGTTTGGGCGGTCTATGCCCTGTTGGTAGCGACATCGTGGCTAGGCACCGTTAAGCCCGGTTGACCTGGACGCGCGCGCACGCCAAGTTGTCCGGACAAATTAAGGTTCAGCATGCGACTAGGGACCATTGAAGTCGGACCGCGACGGTACCGCGAAACGTTCGGCCGCTTCTTCGAGGAGTTCGTCGTCGGCGATGTTTACGAGCATCGCCCCGGGCGGACGATCACCGACTATGACAATATCCAGTTCACGCTGATGACGATGAACACCCATCCGGCGCATTTCGATTACGAATATGCCAAGCAGACCGAGTTCGGCCGCCCGCTGGTCTGCTCGCCGCTGACCGTCGCACTGATGGTCGGCATGAGCGTGTCCGACGTCAGCCAGAAGGCGGTCGCCAACCTCGGCTGGGACTCGATCCGCCTGACACATCCACTGTTCCCCGGGGACACGCTGTACGCCGAGAGCGAGGTGCTCGAGAAACGCGAGTCGAAGTCGCGGCCCGAACAGGGCATCGTCACCGTTCATACGCGCGGCCTCAACCAGCACAGTGACGTGTGCTGCACCTTCACCCGGTCGATGCTCGTCTGGAAGCGCGGCTTCGGGCCGACGGAGAGCTGACCATGCCGATCGACGCCGCCGACGAGACCGCACTCCTCGACTCGATCCAGAGATGGGTCGACCGCGAGGTGCGACCTGTCGTCATGCACCACGACCACAACGACATCTGGCCGGCCGACCTCGTCGCGCAGATGGCCGAGATGGGGCTGTTCGGCGCGACGATCGCCCCCGAGTACGACGGCCTTGGCCTCAGCGCGGTGACCTATGCCAAGATCGTCGCGCTGATCTCGTCGTACTGGATGGCGATCACCGGCATCTTCAACAGCCACCTGATCATGGCGGTGGCGGTCGAGCGGTTCGGCACCGCGGCGCAGAAGGCGCAGTGGCTGCCACAGTTCGCGAGCGGCGCGATCCGCGGCGGCCTCGCGCTGACCGAGCCGAACGCCGGGACCGACCTCCAGGCGATCACGACGACGGCGGTGCGCGACGGCGACGACTACGTCATCAACGGGACCAAGACGTGGATCTCGAACGGCATCGAGGGGTCATGCTTCGCGCTGCTGGTCAAGACCGACCCGAAGGCCGACCCGCGCTACAACGGCATGAGCCTGTTCATCGCGCCGAAGGGGCCGGGCTTTACGACGGGCAAGAAGTTCGAGAAGCTCGGCTACAAGGGGATCGATTCGGCCGAGTTGATCTTCGACAACTACCGGCTGCCCGCCGACCATCTGATCGGCGGCGTCGAGGGGCACGGCTTCTTCCAGGCGACCGGCGGCCTTGAGCTCGGGCGGATCAACGTCGCGGCGCGGGGCGTCGGGCTCGCCGAGGGGGCGCTGCGGCTGGCGACCGACTATGCCCAGCAGCGCCGGACGATGGGCAAGCCGATCGCCGAGCACCAGGCGATCCAGCTCTACCTCGGCGAGATGGTGACGCGTGCGCGCGCCGCCCGGCTGCTGACGTTCGACGCCGCCGAGACCTATGACCGCGGCGAGCGGTGCGACATGCAGGCCGGCATGGCTAAGTATTTCGCCTCCGAGGCCGCCGTCGACAACGCCCAGACGGCCATGCGCATCTACGGCGGCTACAGCTATTCGAAGGAGTATGAGATTGAGCGCTACTACCGCGACGCGCTGCTGATGT
>CAXTPH010000375.1:0-2224 GCA_964245955.1 uncultured Sphingomonadaceae bacterium
GGATAGACATCGTGTTGAGCGTCCTGAAGAGCTATCCGCCCGCTGCCGGTGACGCCGAGCGCCGCTACCTTACGATCGTGTTCATCGACCTCGTCGGCTATACCGCGCTGTCGGAGGAGGTCGACCCCGAGGAGCTGCAGGTCCTCCAACGCCGCTATCAGCTACTGGCCTACAGCGTCATGGAGCGCTTCGGCGGGTTCGTCGCGCAATTTACTGGCGACGGCATCATGGTCTATTTCGGGTACCCGCTAACGTCGAAGTACGATGTCGAGCGCGCCTTTCTCGCTGCGCTCGAATTCACTGCGCGGCTGCCGGCGATCGACATGCGAATCCCGGGCCGGACGCTCGCGCCGCTTGCCGCACGGATCGGCATCCATACCGGACTTGTCATGCTCGCGCCGGAGATCAGCCGTGGCGGTGTTACCGAGCTGCGCGCGACCGGCGAGGCGGTCAACCTCGCCGCGCGGATGCAGCACGAGGCCCCGTCGGGGGGCGTCGTCACCAGCAAGCCGACGCTCGACCTCGCTGGCGGCGGGTTCGAGGTGCGCGAACTCGGTAACCGGCAGTTGCGCGGCCTCTCGCGCGCAACGACAATCTACCAAGTGATCGGGTCGCTGCCCAAGGGGGCCGAACGCTCGCTACCGCCCTCCGCCGGGCATCTCTTCGGCCGAGCCGACGCGCTCGCCGGGCTGCTGGCCGAATGGCAGCACACCGACGGCGCGGGACCGCCGCGGATCGTTGTCATCGAAGGTGACGCGGGCGTCGGCAAGACTCGGCTGACGCAGGAACTTCTCGCCCGCGAGGAGTTCAACCGCGCGTTCGTCGTCAAGATTATGTGCGATGAGATCTTCGCCAACACCGCACTTTATCCTCTGACCAGCTATCTCTGGCGTCGGGCAGCAATAGCGGCCGGGGACACTGCGGCCGAACAGCAGCACAAGATCGGGCTACTGCTGCGCGACAACGATCTGCACACGCCCGCCAACGAGAACTTGTTGGCGAGCCTGCTGGGCATCGTCGACGCAGCGCTCGACGATGCCACGTCGACGCTCGATCTCCACAAGCGCCGCCAGCTCGCGCTAATCGTCAGCCTGTTCGAGCGCACCGTGACGATGGGGCCAACCGTCCTGTGGATCGACGATTCGCATTGGCTTGATCCGTCGTCAGCCGAGCTGCTCGGGCGGTTGATCCGCACCGCGCCCAGGGGACGGCTGATGGTCGTCCTGACCCGCCGTTCGTACCCGCGCGGTCCGCTGCTGCCCGCCGCCGACGCGGTGATCGCACTGGGCCAGCTTGATAGCGACGCAGCGCGGCGGATCGCTCGGTCGATCCCCGGTGCCGACACGCTGCCCGAGGCGCTGGTGACACGGGCGATCGAGGCAGCCGAGGGTCTGCCGCTGTTTATCGAGCAGATTATCATCTCGCTCGTCGAGAACCACGCCGCCAGCCCAGCCCGGATCGCCGACGGCGTCCCGCTGCGGCTCGCGACGATGATGTCGGAACGGCTGGACCGGCGGCCCGGCGCGCGCCGCATCGCCCAAGTGGCGGCGTGCATCGGCCGGTCATTCGTTCCGGAATTCCTCGCGCATCTGCTGAACGAGGACGTCATGGCGACGATTGGCCAGCTGCACGATCTGATCGACGCCGAACTACTGCTCCAGCGGCAGGTCGGTACCGAGCAGCGGTTTGAGTTTCGCCACGCCTTGATCCAACGGATAGCGTACGAATCGATGCTGAGGGGCGAGCGGCTGGCGGTGCACGGCCGCATCGCCGACCGGATCGCTTTGACCGCATCATCGCGCCCCGAACACCTCGAACTGCTCGCGTACCATCTCACCCGCGCCGACCGCATCAACGAGGCGATCGCCGCGTGGCTGCGAGTCGGGCAGGCCGCGGGGCGCGGCTCGGCGCATCTCGAGGCAATCGATTCACTGCGCAAGGGCCTCGCGCTGCTGCCGCAGCTCGACGAAGAGGCAAAGCGCGACATGCTCGAGATTCAGCTACGGCTGGCGATGATTGGGCCGCTAATTGCCGCCCATGGCGCCGCTGCGGCGGCGGTTTCAGAGTCTTGCGAGCGCGGCCTTGCGATTTGCCGCGACCGCGATCTGGGGGCGCTGGCGCTGCCGTTCGCTTTCGGCCAATTCACCTTTGCAAATTGCAGCGGCGCGACCGGCGACGCGGCGCGGCTCGCCGAGCTGTTCCTCGCCACCGCGATCAAGGCTGG
>CAXTPH010000376.1:0-2215 GCA_964245955.1 uncultured Sphingomonadaceae bacterium
CTGGGGCCGCGTGTCACCGCCCAGCTCTTCAGCGTGCCGTCCAGCTCCAGCCGGAAATCATAATGGAGGCGGGTCGCGTCATGCTTCTGGACCATGAAGCTGTGACCCGGCTGCTCGGCGATCGTGCCGGCCGGTTCCGCGGTCTTCGCGAAGTCGCGCTTGGAATTATACTTGGCGAGGGAGTCGGCGGCCATTCTTACCTCTCCCTGGAGGGGAGAGGGAGGGGCCCGCGCCGTTCTTCACAGCGTGGGAGGGTGAGGGTGGTCGGAATGGCCGTCGCAGGTCCCCCATCGACCACCCCCACCCGGGCCGCCTGCGGCGTCTCTCGCCTCCCCCCTCCAGGGGGAGGAAGAAACAGGCGGGAAATCACGCCCGCTTCCGCGCCGGGGCCTTCGCCGCCGGTTTCGTGGGCTCCTTCGCCGCCGTCTTCGCCTTGCGCGGCGCGATCTTGGGCGGGGCGGCGGCGGGCGTGCTGCCGCCCTTTTCGATCGACGCCTTTAATGCCGCCATCAGGTCGATGACGTTCGACGCTTTCGGCGCCGGCTCGCTGTTCTCGACATCGGCGACCTTCTTGCCGCGCTTCTCGTCGATCAGCGCGCGCAGCGCGTCCTCGTAGCGGTCATGGAACTTCGACGGGTCGAATTTCGCGGTGCGCTTGTCGATCAGCGCGGTCGCGAGCTCCATCAGCTCGGGCGTCGCGGCGTCGTCGGGGATCGCGCGGAAGAAGCCGCTCGCCTTGTTGACCTCCTCCTCGTAGCGCAGCGTCTCGAGCACCATGCCGCGCCCGCACGGCTTGAGGCTGATCAGATATTCGTGGCCACGCATCGCCAGCTGGCCGAGCCCGACCTTCTTCGCCGCCTTAAGCGCGTCGCGGATGACGCAGAACGCTTCCTCGGCGAGCTCGTCCTTCGGCACGCAGAAATACGGCTTCTCGAAATAGATCGGGTCGATCTCCGACGCGTCGACGAACTGGGTCAGTTCGAGCGTCTTCTTCGATTCGAGCTTGACCCCCTCGATCTCCTCGTCGGACAGGATGACGTACTTGCCCTTCTCGACCTCGAACCCCTTGACGATTTCGTCGGGGTCGACCGCGCCGAGCCCGGGGACGGTCTTCTCGTATTTGATCCGCTTGCCCGATGGCTCGTGGATCTGGTTCAAGGCGATCGTGCCCGCGCTGCGGGTCGCCGAATAGAGCTCGATCGGGATCGAGACGAGCGCGAGGCGCAACTGTCCCGACCAATAGGCGCGCGCGGCCATCTCTTGCCTCCACAGGTGCGGGGATCAACCGCTCGCCGCGCGAGTCGTTCCGCCGCCGATTCGGGCGGAACCGCGCCCGGCGCCGCGCGCTCAACCGCCATGGCAACGGCGATGAAACGACTCTGGCTCGTGCACAACGCGGCGAGCGGCTCGACCTCGGCCGCAATCGTCGCCGAATTCGACGCGGCGTGCACCCATGACGTCGCCGGCCGCACTGAATTTCCGGTCGAGCCGCTGCCCGACGCCGCCGCGCTCGACGCGGCGCAGGTCGATACGCTCGTCGTCTTCGCCGGCGACGGGACGATCAACGCCGCGACGTGCAACGTCGACGACTGGGGCGGCCAGTGCCTGATCTTGCCCGGCGGCACGATGAACGGGCTGGCGAAGGCGCTCCACGGCGACGCGACCTGGTCGGACATCCTCGCCCGCGCCCCCGGCGCGCCGACCGAGACCGTGCCGATCGCGACGTGCGCCGACCATCGGGCAATGGTCGGCGTCATCGCCGGTCCGGCGTCGTCGTGGTTCCACGCGCGCGAATATGTCCGCGCCGGCGCATGGTCGAAGGTCGCGCGCGCGCTGCGCTACGCCGCGCGCAAGACCTTCGCGCGGACGATCCGGGTCGAGGGCGAGGGGCCGCACGCCGGGCGCCATCGGGCGGTGATCATCACCCCGCTTGACGGCGGGCTCGAGGTCGCGTCGATTAGCACCGCGAGCTGGTTCGCCGCGGCGAAGCTCGGCGCGAGCTGGCTGCTCGGCAACTGGCGCACCGACAGCGACGTCGCGGTGACGCAGGCACCGTCGGTGACGCTGACCTCGTCGCGCCCGGTGTCGTCGCTGTGGGACGGCGAGCCGCACAAGCTCGTGAGCCCGGCGACGATCGAGGCGGCGCAGACCCGGCTGCGGTTCATCACGACGCGCGCCGCATGACCGTCCGCCTGTTCCACGTCTCCGACCTCCA
>CAXTPH010000377.1:0-2213 GCA_964245955.1 uncultured Sphingomonadaceae bacterium
CGGGGTCAGGTCGGGTCCGAGCGGCTCGGGACCGAGCGCGACGAACGCCGGATAGGCGGCGAGATCGGCGCTCGGCACGATGTCGAGCGAACCGAACCGCCGCGCGTCGTTAAACGCGACGCGGTGGCCGTCGTCGGTGGTGAAGACGGCATGGTCGTGCTTGCCGACGTCGGGGGGATCGAGCCGCATCCGACCCGACATGCCGAGATGAAAGATCAGCGTGTCGTCGCGGTCGGTCGTGATGAGCCCGTATTTGGCGCGTCGCTCGATGCCGGTGACGGTCGCGCCGGCGAGCCGCTGGACAAGCCCTTGCGGAAACGGCCAGCGCAACCCTTCGCGATGGAGCTCGACCCGCGCCAGCCGATGCCCGACGAGGACCGGGCGCAGCCCACGGACGACGGTCTCGACTTCGGGGAGTTCAGGCATGGGCAGGGTGCTAGGCGCATCGCGCCGACGGCGTCCAGCCCGGACATCGCGCCGCATCGCCTGCGCGTCAGCTTCGCGGTCCATGGGCGGCATCGATCGAGGGGTCACCGCTATGCCTTCCTGCGCGACCCCGACTGCAACCGCGTCGACATCTTCGCGAGCTGACCCCAGCGACACCGCGCCCGTTTGCCGCGCCGCCAACCCTCGGCTACGACCGCGGCCATGAGCGACATGGTCAGCTACGGCTTCGAGGACGTCACCCCGCAGGAAAAGACGCGCCGCGTGACGAGCGTGTTCGAGCGCGTGGCGCAGCGCTACGACATCATGAACGACCTGATGTCGGCCGGCCTCCACCGCGGCTGGAAGGACGAGTTCGTCCGCATGGTCAAGCCGCGGGCAGGCGAGATGATCCTCGACATGGCGGGCGGCACCGGGGACATCGCCTTCCGCCTCGCGGCCAAGGGTGCGAGCGTCACCGTCGCCGACATCAACCCGGCGATGCTCGAAGTCGGTCGCGGCCGCGCCGAGAAGCGCGGAATCGCCGGGCTCGGCTGGAAGGAAGAAAACGCCGAGACGCTGAGCTTCGGCGACGCGACCTTCGACGCCTATACGATCGCCTTCGGCATTCGCAACGTCACCGACATCCCCGCCGCGCTGCGCTCGGCGCATCGCGTGCTGAAATATGGCGGACGATTTTTCTGCCTCGAATTCTCGACGACCGAATGGCCGGGGTTCGGCGACATCTATGACGCCTATTCGCACCGCGTCGTCCCGCAGATCGGCAAATATGTCGCCCGCGACGAGGAGGCGTACCGCTATCTCGTCGAGAGCATCCGCCGCTTCCCGCCGATGGCTGAATTCGCGGCGATGATCGGCGCCGCGGGCTTCAGCCGGGTGGCGACGCGCCCGATCCTCGGCGGGCTGGTAGCGATCCACAGCGGCTGGAAAGCGTGACCACGACGGTCGTCCACGTCGCACGCCTGCTGCGCTGGGGACGGATACTCGCGAGTCACGGCGCGCTGCGTGAGGTCGAGGCGAGCCCGCTCGCCCCGCCCAATCTGCGCCGGGTCGCGCGCATCGCCCGGATCGGCACCGGCGCGCCGAAGGTGCCCGACTATGCCGGCGCGTTCGCTGCGCTCGGACCGGCGGCGATCAAGCTCGGCCAGGCGCTGGCGACCCGGCCCGATTTCATCGGCATGGCGGCGGCGGCCGACCTCGCGCGGTTGCAGGACGCGCTGCCGCCGGTGCCCTTTGCCAGGGTCGAAGCGACGCTCGACGCCGAATTCGGCGCGCCGTGGTCGAGCCTGTTCGCCTCGATCGACCCGGTCTCGGTCGGGGCGGCGTCGATCGCGCAGGTCCACCGCGGCGTCACCACCGACGGGCGCGACGTCGCCGTCAAGGTCCTGCGTCCCGATATCGAGGCTGACTTCGCCCGCGCGGTGGAAACCTACGAATGGGCGGCGGCCCGGCTCGAGCGCCAGGGCGGCGAAATCGGGCGGCTGCGCCCGCGCGCGATCATCGCCAGCTTCAAGGCGTGGACGCTGGCCGAACTCGACCTGCGGCGCGAGGCGGCATCGGCGTCCGAGCTCAAGGCGGCGATGGCGGCCGAGCCCGATTTCGTCGTGCCGGCGATCGACTGGGCGCGGACCGCGCGGCGGGTGCTGACGATCGATTGGATCGCCGGGGTCAAGTTGTCGAACCGCGCCGCGGTCGACGCGCTCGACGTCGACCGCGGCGCGCTCGCGGCGACGCTGGTGCGCAGCTTTCTGCGGCAGGCGATCGCCGAC
>CAXTPH010000378.1:0-2213 GCA_964245955.1 uncultured Sphingomonadaceae bacterium
CGTCGCTGCCGCACCACTACGCGCACAACGCGTAACCACTGTTGGTACGGGGGGCGACCAGATCAGGCTCACGGCGCGCCGTGCGTCACGGCTTGGCCAGACACTTGATCTCGTCGTCGACGGCACCGACTATCGCGTCGAGCTGCCGCTGATCGGCGCGTACCAGGCGGCGAACGCGCTCGTCGCGGCGGGGCTCGTCATCGCCACCGGCGGCGCGGTCGCGGCGACGCTCGCTAATCTCGCGCGGGTGCAGCCGGTCCGCGGGCGGCTCGAGCGTGCGGTCATCACGGCGGCGGGCGTGCCGGTCTATGTCGACTATGCGCATACCCCCGACGGGCTACGCGCGGCGGTCGAGGCACTGCGGCCGCACACCGAGGGGCGGCTGCGGCTCGTCTTCGGCGCGGGCGGCGACCGCGACACCGGCAAGCGTCCGCTGATGGGCGCGGTCGCGGTCGAACTCGCCGACGACGTCATCGTCACCGATGACAATCCACGGACCGAGGATGCGGCGACGATCCGCGCCGCGATCATGGCGGCGGCGCCGGGCGCTGCCGAGATCGGCGACCGCCGCGCCGCGATCGCCGCCGCGATCCGTGCGAGCGGCCCGGGCGACGTCGTCCTGATCGCGGGCAAGGGCCACGAGCAGGGGCAGATCGTCGGCGACCGCGTCCTGCCGTTCGACGATGTCGTCGTCGCGCGCGAAGTCGCGGACAAGATCGCGCGCGAGGTTGCAGCATGACCCCGCTCTGGACCTCCGCCGATATCGCCGCCGCGACCGGCGGGGTCGCCAGCGCCACCTTCGCCGTCGACAGCGTCACCTTCGATTCGCGCGAGGTCGGCCCGCGCGACCTGTTCGTCGCGCTGTCGGGCGAGGCGACCGACGGGCACCGTTTCATCGCTCAGGCCCGCGACCGTGGCGCGGCGGGGTTCCTCGTCAGCGAGGCGGTCGAAGTACCGAACGTCCGCGTCACCGATACGATGGCCGGGCTGACCGCGTTGGCCACCGCCGCCCGCGCTCGCACGGAAGCGAAGATCGTCGGCGTCACCGGCAGCGTCGGCAAGACCGGGGTCAAGGAGGCGATCCGCCTGTCGCTCGACCGCGCGATGCCGGGCCGGGTCCACGCCTCGGTCAAGTCGTACAACAACCACACCGGCGTCCCGCTCAGCCTCGCGCGGATGCCCGCCGACACTCGCGCCGGGGTGTTCGAGATGGGGATGAACCATGCCGGCGAGCTGAGCGCGCTGACCCGCCTTGTCCGCCCGCACGTCGCCGTCGTCACCGCGATCGCCAGCGCGCACCGCGAATTCTTCGCGAGCGAGGAGGCGATCGCCGATGCCAAGGGCGAGATCTTCGCCGGGCTCGAACCCGGCGGCGTCGCGGTCGTGCCGTTCGATTCGCCGCATCGCGACCGGCTGCTCGGCCATGCGCGCGACCACGCCGCGCGGATCGTCACCTTCGGGTTGGGGGAGGGGGCCGACGTCCGCGCCACCGCTTTCACCCTGCACCCCGATTGCACGACCGCGACCGCGACGGTCGGTGCGCACCGCCTGATGTTCCGCGTCGGCATGGCGGGGGCGCACTGGCTGTCGAACGCGCTGGCGGTGCTCGCGGCGGTCGACGCGGTTGGTGGCGACCTCGCGCTCGCCGGGCTCGCGCTCGCCGAACTGACCGACCTGCCCGGGCGCGGCGCGCGCTTCGCAGTGACGCGCGGCGACGGCACCGCAACGGTGATCGACGAAAGCTACAACGCCAACCCGGCATCGATGGCGGCGGCGCTCGGCGTCCTCGGCAAGGTCGTGCCGGCGGACCAGGGACGGCGGATCGCGGTGCTCGGCGAGATGCGCGAACTTGGCGACGGATCGGATGCCTTCCACGCCGACCTCGCGGCGGCGGTCGAGGCGGCCGGGGTCGACCGCGCGATCCTCGTCGGCGACGCAATGACCGCGCTGGCGAACGCCTTGCCGCGGCGAATCACGACGGTCCGCGCGGCATCCGCGACGGATGCCTATGATCTGCTCGCCAAGACCCTTGCGGCGAACGACGTCGTGCTGATCAAGGGGTCGAACAGCGTCGGCCTCGGATCCCTCGTCGCGCGGTTGCGGAGTGCGACGGCATGATTTTCGTTCTGGCCCGGATGTTCCATTTCGAGGGCATCCTCAACCTGTTCCGCTACATCACCTTCCGCTCGGGCGCGGCGGTGACGACCGCGTTC
>CAXTPH010000379.1:0-2212 GCA_964245955.1 uncultured Sphingomonadaceae bacterium
GCGGGGGTGCTGTCGGCGCTGGGGATCGGTCACGCCGTTATCCGCGTCGTCCGCGAGGCGCCGGTCGCCGTGCCGCTCGATCGCGACGTCACCGCCGCCGCCGGTGCCCTCGCCGCCGCCGCCGAAGCCGCGCTTCGCACCCAGCCGGTCGCGTTCGACCGCGTCGAGGTCGTTCGCACCGCACTCGTCAAATACGCCGGAACCGATACGCCGCTCGAGGTGCCGCTCGACACGCCCGCGGCGATGGCGGCGGCGTTCGCAGCGCAGCACGTCGCGCGCTTCGGTTTCGCGAGCGATGCGCCGCTCGTGCTCGACGCGCTGCGGGTCGAGGCGGTCGGATCGACGGCGACAGGCGACATTGCCGCGCCGGTGACGCATGGCGAGCCGCAACCCGTGATGGTGACGATGGCAGGCACCGCAACGCCACTGTTCGACCGCTCCACCCTGCCCGGCGGGTTTGTCGCGACTGGTCCGGCGATTATCGTCGATGCCTCGGCGACGACGGTGATCGAGCCCGGTTGGCGCGCCGAAGTCGACCCGCTGGGCAACCTGATCCTGACGCGCATGGGTGCAGTCGCCGCCGCGCTGTCGTCGACCGCGGTCGACCCGATCCGCCTCGAACTCTTCGCCCACCGCTTCATGGGGATCGCCGAAGCGATGGGCGTTGCGCTCCAGTCGACCGCGGCGTCAGTCAACATCAAGGAACGCCTCGATTTCTCGTGCGCGCTGTTCGACGCCGCGGGGCACCTGATCGCCAACGCGCCGCACATGCCGGTCCACCTCGGCTCGATGGGCGAGAGCGTCGCCGCGGTCCGCCGTCGCCGCGACGGACTGCGCCCCGGCGACGTCGTCATGCTCAACGCGCCGTACAATGGCGGCACACATTTGCCCGACATCACCGTCATCATGCCGGTGTTTCTCGACGGCGAGGCCGTCCCGGCGTTCTTCGTCGCCGCGCGGGGCCATCACGCCGACGTCGGCGGCATCGCGCCGGGGTCGATGCCGGCGAACAGCACGTCGGTCGAGGAGGAGGGCGTGCTCATCGACGACGTCCTGCTCGTCGACGCGGGCAGCCTCCGCGAGGACGCGGTGCGCGCCCTCCTCGGGTCGGGGGCGTATCCGGCGCGCAATCCCGACCAGAATATCGGCGACCTCAAGGCGCAGGTCGCAGCATGCGCGCGCGGCGCCGCCGAACTCCGGGCGCTGTGCCTTGAGGCCGGGCGCGACGCAGTCGAGGCGTACATGGGCCACGTCATGGGGAACGCCGAGGAGGCGGTACGCCGCGCGATCGCAAAGCTGCATGACGGGGCGTTCGCCTATCCGATGGACAACGGCGCGGTCGTCCGCGTCGCGGTGCGGATCGACGGCGACACGCGCACCGCGACGGTCGACTTCACCGGTACCAGCGCGCAGCAGCCAACCAATTTCAATGCGCCACGCAGCGTCGTCCGCGCCGCCGTCCTCTACGTCTTCCGCTGCCTGATCGACGACGACATCCCGTTGAACGACGGCTGCATGCGCGCAATTCGGGTGATCATCCCGCCCGGATCGATGCTCGAGCCGGCGTATCCGGCGGCGGTCGTCGCCGGCAATGTCGAGACGAGCCAGGTCGTCACCGACGCGATCTTCGGCGCGCTTGGCGTGATGGCCGGCGCGCAGGGCACGATGAACAACTTCACCTTCGGCAACGCGCACGTCCAATATTACGAGACGATCGCCGGCGGATCGGGCGCGGGAGCGGGCTTCGCCGGCACGAGCGTGGTGCAGACGCACATGACCAACAGCCGCCTGACCGACCCCGAGGTGCTCGAGAGCCGCTTCCCGGTGATCGTCGACAGCTTCCGGATCCGCCATGGATCGGGCGGCGCGGGACGGTGGCGCGGCGGCGACGGGGTCGTCCGGCGCATCGCCTTCCGCGAGGCGGCGACCGCGGGCATCCTGTCGAACCGTCGCATCGTGCCGCCGTTCGGACTTGCCGGCGGCGCCCCCGGCGCGACCGGCGCTAACCGCGTCGAGCGCGCCGACGGCACCACCGAACCCCTCGGCGGCACCGCGACGGTCGACATGGCGCTGGGTGACGTGTTCATTGTCGCGACACCAGGCGGCGGCGGCTATGGGGAGGCGGAATGAGCGAGATTCCCGACGGCTTCGTGCCGCATGCGCGGACGAGTCCGCTGACTGCGCCGTGGGCGCCACTGTGTTTCCCGATTCC
>CAXTPH010000380.1:0-2201 GCA_964245955.1 uncultured Sphingomonadaceae bacterium
GTCGCGATCCTGACCGGGCGCGACAAGGGCCGCGAGCGGGCGGCGATCCTCGACCGGCTCGCGACCGGCGACATCGACATCCTGATCGGCACCCACGCGATCTTCCAGGAGGCGGTGACGTACCGCGACCTCGGGCTCGTCGTCGTCGACGAGCAGCACAAGTTCGGCGTCCATCAGCGGCTGATGCTGAGCCAAAAGGCCGAGACGCCGCCGCACCTGCTGGTAATGACCGCGACGCCGATTCCGCGCACGCTCGCGTTGACCGCGTACGGCGAGATGGACGTGTCCAAGCTGGATGAACTGCCGCCGGGGCGGCAGCCGATCGACACCCGCGTCGTCGCCGCGAGCCGGATCGAGGACGTCGTCGCCGGACTCGTGCGCCACGTCGAGGCGGGTGGCCAAGCGTACTGGGTCTGCCCGCTCGTCGAGGGCACCGAGACCGGCGACGAGGCGGCGGCGACGACGCGCGCGGCGATGCTTCGGGCGCGCTTCGGCGACACCGTCGGCCTCGTCCACGGGCGGATGAAGGGGCCCGAGAAGGACGCGGTGATGGCCGACTTCGCCGCCGACCGGATCAAATTGCTCGTCGCGACGACGGTGATCGAGGTCGGGGTCGACGTGCCGAACGCGACGCTGATGATCGTCGAGGCAGCCGAGCGCTTCGGCCTCGCCCAGCTGCATCAGCTGCGCGGCCGGGTCGGGCGTGGGAGCGCAAAGTCGGTCTGCCTGCTGCTCCGCGGCGATGTCGTGTCGGAGACGGCGAAGGCGCGGCTGGCGCTGATGCGCGAGACCGGCGACGGCTTCCGCATCGCCGAGGAGGACCTTAAGCTGCGCGGCGCGGGCGAGATTCTCGGGACGAAGCAGTCGGGCGAGGCCGCGTTCCGCCTCGCCGATCCCGAACGGACCGCCCGGCTGATCGGCATCGCGCGCGACGACGCGCGGCTGCTGCTCGACCGCGATGGCGGGCTCGATTCACCGCGCGGTCAGGCGGCGCGTGTATTGCTTTACCTGTTCGAGCGCGATGCGGCGGTCGGGTTGTTGCGATCGGGGTGAAGGTTTAAGCGTCGGTGATGCCGTTACTGGTCTTCCTTGTCGCTGCTGCGGTCACCGCCGCGCCTGCACCGGCCCCGTCGCCGGCGGCGGCCGCGCTCGATGTCGGCATCGGTGCCTATCGTGCCGGGCGCTTCGCCGAGGCGCGCGAGCAGTTCGCCATGCTCGCCGACCGCGATTCGGCAGTGGCGGAGACGATGCTCGGGACGATGTACGCGAAGGGCGAGGGCGTCCGTTCCGATGCCGCGACCGCGGTGACCTATTATTACCGGGCGGCGCAGCGCGGCTATGCCCCCGCGCAGCTGGCATTGGCGCAGGCGATGGCGGCGGGCAAGGGCATCGCCGCCGACCGCGACACAGCGTGGCTATGGGCGCGGCGGGCGCAGCAACGCGGCGATCCGCGGACCAATGCCGCGGCGACGGGGGTGGTTGCGATGCTCGCGGCGGGCCGGTCGCGCGCCGATCTTGCCGCACTCGAAAGCCGGCTCGACGGCTGGCGGCCGTGGGCGAGCGGGCGGGAATAAGGTCTAGGCGGCGGTCAGGACGCCGTGGCGCTTCTTGCCTGCGGAAATGCGCATGCCCGGCGCGACAAGCGCGTCGCCAACATCGCTCGGAACCGCGCCATCGATGCGGACGCCGCCTTGGTCCAGCAGGCGACGGGCTTCCTTGCGCGATGCCGCGAAGCCGAGGCCGACCAGCGCGTCGATGACGGTAGTTGAAGCCGTGACAGCGAAGGTCGGCAGGTCGTCGCCAACGGCGCCGGCAAACGTCGCGCGCGCGGTTTCGGCGGCGGCGGTCGCGGCGGCCTCGCCCCGGCACAAGGCGGTCGCGGCATCGGCAAGCGCCTTCTTCGCCTCGTTGATCTCCGCCCCCGGCAGCGCCTCGAGCCGCTCGATCTCGTCCAAGGGCAGGTCGGTGAATAGCCGCAGGAAGCGCCCGACGTCGGCGTCGTGGGTGTTCCGCCAGAACTGCCAGTAATCGTAGGCGGGGAGCGAATCCTCGTGCAGCCACACCGCCCCCGCCGCGGTCTTGCCCATCTTCGCGCCGTCGGCGGTGGTGATCAGCGGCGTCGTCAGCCCGAACGCCGGCTTGCCGTCGACGCGGCGGATCAGGTCGGTGCCGTTGACGATGTTGCCCCACTGGTCCGACCC
>CAXTPH010000381.1:0-2154 GCA_964245955.1 uncultured Sphingomonadaceae bacterium
ACCCGCCGCGCGGCGTTCGCCTCGGTCACCTCGGCGACGGTCCTGCTGTTCCTCAAGGCCTTTGCCGTCCGCGCGACGGGGTCGGTGGCGATGCTCGGCAGCCTCGCCGACACCGGGCTCGACCTGCTGTCAAGCCTCGTCACGCTGTACGCCGTGTGGCTCGCGGCCCAGCCGGCCGACGCCGATCACCGCTTCGGCCACGGCAAGGCGGAGGCGATCGCCGCGCTGATGCAGACGCTCGTCATCCTCGGCTCGGCGGTCGCGATCGGTGCGCGCGCGGCGATGGAACTCGGTCGGCAGGCCGAGCCGCAGCGCGCCGACGTCGGCATCGGCGTCTCGGTCTTTGCCGTTGCGCTGACGCTGTGCCTCGTCGCTTATCAACGGCACGTCGTCCGTGCGACGAAGTCGATCGCGATAACCACCGATCAGGTCCACTACGAATCCGATCTGCTGCTCAACCTCGCCGTCATCGCCGCCTTCGCGCTCGAGGCGTTCGCAGGACTGCACGGGGCCGACGCGGTCTTCGGCATCGGCATCGCCGCGTATCTCGCCTACGGTGCAGTCACCTCGGCGCGCGCGTCGCTCGACATGCTGATGGACCGCGAATGGCCCGAGGCCAAGCGCCAGAACCTGCTCGCCGTGGTCGCGCGCCATCCGCAGGTCGACGGGATCCACGAGCTTAGAACCCGCAGCAGCGGCATCGTCGACTTCATCCAGTTCCATATCTGGCTGGCCCCCGACATGAGCGTCGCCTGCGCGCATGACATTGTCGACGAAATCGAAGCCGACGTCGCCAGCGCCTTCCCCGGGGCCGAAATCCTGATCCACGTCGACCCACTCGGTCACTATGACCGGCCACAAGTCCTAGGAGCCTGAGCCAGTGCGCATCCCGTTCCACCAGATCGATGCCTTTGCCGACCGCCCGTTCACGGGCAACCCGGCTGCGGTGATGATCCTCGACGCCGCGCTCGATGACGTGACCTATCAGGCGATCGCCGCCGAGAATAACCTTGCCGAGACCGCCTTCCTCGTTGCCCGGAACGATGGCATTGCCGATTACGACCTGCGCTGGTTTGCCCCGGCGTGCGAGATCGCGCTGTGCGGCCATGCAACGCTTGCCGCCGGGTCATGGGCGCTCGCGCGCAATCGCAGTCTCGACGCGGTGACCTTCGCCACGCGCAAGGCGGGCATTCTCACCGTCGCCCGCGATGGCGTCAGCTATCTGGTCGATCTACCCGCGCGCCCGACGACACCGCTCGCCGACCGCGCGCTCGCCGAAGCGGCGGCCACCGCGCTCGGCACCCGGCCGGTCGAGCTTCACATGCACGGCGACGACTATCTGGTCGCGGTGTTCGCCGATGCCGCGCAGGTCCGCGCGCTTCGCCCCGATCCATCGGCGGTGCTCGCACTCGACACCGGTCCCGACCTGCTGTTGATCGCGACCGCGCCGGGCGCCGGCGACCCAACCAATGCCGACGTCGTCAGCCGGGCCTTTGCCTTCGAGGCAGGCATCGGCGAGGATTGGGTCACCGGATCGGCACACTGCGTGATCGCCCCTTACTGGACCGGACGCTTTGGTGGCCTATCGTTTACGGCCTACCAGGCCAGCGCCCGCGGCGGCCACCTCACCTGCCGGCTCGACGGCGACCGGGTGGTACTTGGGGGAACGTGTGTCGAAGTGATCGAGGGGACGTTCATTCTCTGATCCGATCCGGCGACTGGTTGCGCATGATTGCGATGTTACGTATCGTTACTCCGTAAAAATTGTGGAGTCGCCGATGAACGCCCCCGTCAAGACCGGCACCTTCGTCCCTGCCGACAAGGACCTTCACCTACCGACGTACCAGGAGTTGGCGCATCTTCCGGGGCTCAAGCCGCACCCCCTACCCCTGCTGCGGACGATCAAGTTCTTGAAGGATCCGCTCTCGGGGGTCACTGCGAATGTCGCTAAGTTCGGCAAGGTCTATCGGGTCAACAACTTCGGCGGGTGGAATGTCGGGCTGATCGGCCCTGATGCCAACGAGCTCGTCCTCTTCGACAAGGACAAGAACTTCTCGTCCGAGCTCGGCTGGACGCCAATCCTCGGACGTGTCTTCCCGCGCGGACTCATGTTGCTCGACTTCGACCACCACCGCGCCGACCGCAAGACGTTGT
>CAXTPH010000382.1:0-2152 GCA_964245955.1 uncultured Sphingomonadaceae bacterium
TCGCCTTGATGCTGAGCATCGGCTTCTTGCCGCGCTCGAAGCCGATCACCATGGCATCGACCTTCTGGCCGACCTGGAAGCGCTCGGGACGCTGTTCGTCGCGGTCGCGGCTGAGGTCGCCGCGCTTGATGAACGCGAGCGGACCGTCCTCGCCGACCTGGACCTCGATGCCGCCGTCGCGGTTGTCGACGACGGTGCAGGTGACGATCTGGTTCTTGCGCAGCTCGGTGCCGCCGTCGGCGTGTGCGACCGGCGCCTGCACGCGGCTGTCGTCGAGTTCCTTGATCGAGAGCGAGATGCGCTCCTTCTCGACATCGACCTCGATGACCTTGGCACGGATACGCTCGCCCTTGTGGTGCGACGCGAGCGCCTGCTCGCCCGACAGGCCCCACGCGATGTCGGACATGTGGACCATGCCGTCGACGTCGCCGTCCAGCCCGATGAACAGGCCGAACTCGGTCGCGTTCTTGACTTCGCCCTCGACGATCGTGCCGACCGGATACTGTTCGGCGAAGACCTCCCACGGATTGCGCTGCGCCTGCTTGAGGCCGAGCGAAATCCGGCGCTTCTCCTCGTCGACCTCGAGGACGATGACCTCGACCTCCTGGCTGGTGCTGACGATCTTGCCGGGGTGGACGTTCTTCTTGACCCACGACATCTCGCTGACGTGGACGAGGCCCTCGATGCCCGCCTCGAGCTCGACGAACGCGCCATATTCGGTGATGTTGGTGACGCGGCCCTTGTGGCGGCTGTCGACCGGGTAGTTGGCGGCGGCCGTGATCCACGGATCGGCCTCGAGCTGCTTCATGCCGAGGCTGATGCGCTGCGTCTCGCGGTTGATGCGGACGATCTGGACGCGGAGCGTGTCGCCGATGTTGAGGACTTCGCTCGGGTGGCCGACGCGCTTGTAGCTCATGTCGGTGACGTGGAGCAGGCCGTCGATGCCGCCGAGGTCGACGAACGCGCCGTAGTCGGTGATGTTCTTGACGACGCCGTCGACGATCTGGCCTTCGGCGAGCGACTGGATCAGGCCGGTACGGGCCTCGGCGCGGGTTTCCTCGAGGATCGAGCGGCGCGAGACGACGATGTTGCCGCGCTTGCGGTCCATCTTCAGGATGACGAACGGCTGCGGCAGGTTCATCAGCGGGGTGACGTCGCGGACCGGGCGGATGTCGACCTGCGAACCGGGCAGGAAGGCGACCGCGCCGGACAGGTCGACGGTGAAGCCGCCCTTGACGCGGCCGAAGATGACGCCCTCGACGCGCTCGTTGGCGGCGTACTGGGTCTCGAGCGTGTCCCACGCGGCTTCGCGGCGGGCGCGGTCGCGCGACAGCATCGCCTCGCCCATCGCGTTCTCGACGCGGTCGACATAGACCTCGACCTCGTCGCCGACGGCGATCTCGGCCTTCATGCCGGGAGCGGCGAATTCACGGAGCGGCACGCGCCCTTCCGACTTCAACCCGACGTCGATCACGGCGAGGTCGTTCTCGATCGCGGTGACGCGGCCCTTGACCACCCGCCCTTCGAACGATTGATTCTTGCCGAGCGAGCCTTCGAGCATCGCCGCGAAATCGTCGCGGGTCGGTTGGGCAGCAGAAGCCATGTAATCGCGTACCTTTGTTCGTCGGGTCCGGCACCATGCCGCCCGTTCAGCGCCGACGACGAGCACCATGCCCGCCGCCTTTAACAGGCGTTGCCCGGGCGAAGGCCAGCGCCCGCGCCCGATCCCAATGTCTGTTAGCCGCCCCGCAGCCGCGCTTCGACGAGCGCGATAGCCTGGGTGACGGCGGTCGCTATATCGAGATTCGTCGTATCGAGCAAGACGGCGTCGGCGGCCATCGTCAGCGGCGCGGCGTGCCGCCCCGAATCGCGCGCGTCGCGGGCGAGGATGTCGCCGAGCACTGTCTCGTGGCTGAGGACGTGGCCGGCGCGGGCGAGTTCGGCGGCGCGGCGGGCGGCGCGGACGTCGGGGCTCGCGGTGACGAACAGCTTCGCCGGAGCGTGCGGCGCGATCACCGTGCCGATGTCGCGCCCGTCGAGCACCGCGCCTTTGGCCTGCGCCGCGAACGCGCGCTGCCGGGCGAGCAGCGCGGCGCGCACCGTCGGGTGCGCCGACACGATCGACGCCGCCTGCGCATTATCGGCACTCATC
>CAXTPH010000383.1:0-2151 GCA_964245955.1 uncultured Sphingomonadaceae bacterium
TGTGGCTGGCCGAGACCATAACGCCGAGGTCGGCGCGCATCGACCGGGTCAGCATCGCCACCGCCGGCGTCGGCATCGGCCCGACCTGGACGACGTCCATGCCCACGCTCGTGAAGCCCGCGGTCAGCGCGCTTTCGATCATATAGCCCGACAGGCGCGTGTCCTTGCCGATCAGGACGCGGTGCTTGTGACTGCCGCGCAGAAACTTCGTCCCCGCCGCCTGGCCGACGCGCATCGCGACCTCGGGGGTCATCGGCGCGGCATTGGTCAGGCCGCGAATACCGTCGGTGCCGAAATATCTGCGGGTCATCGTCCGTCCCTACGCCTGCTCGGCCGGTCGCGGAAGCCCGTCAGCGCGGTACCACCGGGGCGGTGGCCGCCATCATATCGAACAATCGATCGGGATCGGCACCGCGCAGCCGGCCGAGCGACATCTCAGGGCCATCGCCGACGAGAATCTCGCGCTGGCCCGCCGCCATTCCGGCGAGGATCGTCGCGGCGGCGACTTCGGGGCTGACCCCGGCGTCGATGTTCGCGTCGCTGGTGCCGCGCTCCGCTCCATCGCCCTCGAGCGCGTGGACCGCGATGCCGGTCTTGACGAAGCCGGGCGTGACGACGTGGACGCCGACCCCGTACTGCGCGATCTCGGCGCGGAGCGCGTCGGCGTAGCCGATCATCGCATGCTTGGCCGCGCAATAGCCGGTCCGCATCGGGCTGCCCGCCTTGCCCGCGATCGATGCGATCATCACGATGCGTCCCGCCTTCGCCGCGACCATGGCGGGGAGGACGAGCTGCGTCAGCCGGAGCGGCGCGAAGAAATCGACCTCCATGATCCGGCGATAGACGTCGAAGCTCGTGTCGAGCGCGAGGCTTCGCTGCGAGATGCCGGCGTTGTTGACGAGGATGTCGACCGGCCCGGCTTCCGCCACGATGTCGGGGAGCGCGGCGAGATCGGTCGTATCGAACGCGATCGTCCGCGCGTTCCCGCAGGCCGCGGCGACGTCAGCGAGCGCCACCTCATTGCGTCCCGACAGGATCAGCCTGGCACCCTCCGCCGCGAAGGCGCGAGCCAGAGCCGCGCCGATCCCCGCCGACGCACCGGTGATCCAGATCGTCTGTCCGGCAAAGCTCATCCCATCCCCCATAGATTCGGCCCGCCCGCGTACGGGTGGGCGAAGGTCGCGGCCGCAAACACGACGATGCCGCCGATCAGCGCGGTCCAGCCGGGCATGGCGAAGCCGCGCCCGAACGGCACGAAACTCGTCGCGCCCTCGTGCGCGCCCCACGCCGCGCCGAGCTGGTCGCGCTTCTTGCCGTCCTGCAAACGCGCGCCGACGAGCGCGAGGACGAGGATCGCGGTGCTCAGCGCGATGTCGCGGCTGGTGCCGCCGAGCGTGGCGTGAACGACCGCCCACAGCGCGAACGCCCACATCATCGGGTGGCGGGTGATCCGCTGCACCCCGCGCGGCGGTGCGCTCGCAGCGGCGGCGGGCGTGCCCATCAACGCTGGGTTCGGCGTCGTCATCGAGCCGACGAACAGGATCATCGCCAGCAGCATGACGACCGCGGCAAGCGGCCACGCCCAAGCGGGCGCGGTCCAGACGACGTCGACGGCAGCGCGTCGCCATTCGAACACCGCCCAGCCGAGGGTCGCTAACGCGACGAGCGAATACACCCCGGCGAACCCGCCCGCGCCGAGCGCCTTGACCAGCGGCGCGCGCAGCGGGTGCGACAGCAGGAAGTGGCTGCCGACGAACGCGACGAGCGCGACACTCAACAACGTCATCGCACTCACGGCCTGTACGCGAGCGGCAGCGCGTCGTGCTGCAGGTGCAGGTAGCGGTCGCGGAGCTCGGTCTGGCGCGAGGTGATCGGCTGGGCGACGCCGTCGATCAGCACCGCTACGGGGGCCGATTGCAGTTCGAGCGGGTCGCCGTCCCAGACCACGAGGTCGGCGCGCTTGCCGGCCGCGATCGTGCCGGTGTCGGTCATGCCGAATATCTCGGCGGGGTTGCGGGTGATCACGCTGAGCGCCTGGTCGCGGGTCAGCCCGACGCCGCCGGGCAGGCGTGCCTGCGCAACGAGATTGCCGGCGAATTGGGTGACGTTGCGCGGCTGGTTGGTCGATTCGCCGCCCGACGTGCCGAGCCC
>CAXTPH010000384.1:0-2139 GCA_964245955.1 uncultured Sphingomonadaceae bacterium
TGGTATTATGCCGAACCCAAGACCGCTGCCGCCGAGATCAAGGGCCGGGTCGCCTTCTGGAAGGGCGTCAAGGTCGCGTGAGATGCCGGGGGCGGACGCGCCGCCCCCGGATTACGCTCAGTTGACCGACGACAGCTTGAGCTGTCAGCCGACCGACGACAGCTTATGCTGTCAGCCGACCGACGACAGCGTCTTGCCGAGTTCCTCGACCTTGTCCTTGGTCGACGGCGTGGCATGACCGGCGATCTTGGTCGTCTCCGCGCCGAGCTTGCCGACGAGGTCCTTGATCTTCGCCGCGTCGGGCGTGTCGGCATGCAACGCCTTCTTCAGCGCCTCGAGGTCGCGGACGATCGTCTTGGCGCCGGGAATGTCGGCGTCCTTGAGGCTGACTTCCCAATCGTCGATCAGCTTGATCGCGGCGGCGGGGGTGATGCTGTCGACGCCCTTGTCAAAGGCGTTCGCGGTGGCGGTGAAACGGGCGGGCATACGCAAATGTCCTCGATACAATGCCGGGATGGCGCGGACTAAACCCGTGCGCGCGGCGGTTGGTTGTGCGACGTTTCGGCGCGCCGGGGACGACGCGTCTGCCTTCGCATTTGCAGCACGACCGGCAGTTTGCGGTTGACGCCGCCGCGTGGCGTGCGATGTCGCGCGGACGCCTTTCCCGCCCGATCCGACCGCCAGCAGGACCATGACCTTCAGGCCGATCCTTCTTCTTCTGCTGGTCACGGGATGCGGCGGCACGGTCGCGCCGAAGCCGAAACCGGCGCTGTCGGTCGCGGTCGAGCCGGCGGCGCTGGCGGATTACGCGCCGCGGCTGACCGTGCTCGGCACCGTCACCCCGCTGCAATCGGTCGCGGTGCGGTCGCGCGTCGACGGCCAGGTCACCGCCGTGCTGTTCCGCGAGGGCGAGACCGTCCGCGCCGGCCAGCCGCTGTTTCGCCTCGACGACCGCGCGGTCCGCGCCAGCCTCGCCCAAAACCGCGCGGCGATGGCGAGCGCCGCGGCGACCCGGCTGCAAGCGGCGGCCGACCTCAAGCGTAGCGAGGCGCTCGTCGCCAGCGGCTTCGTGTCGAAGGCGACGATCGAGACCAAGCAGGCGGCGGCCGACACCGCGGCGGCGAATATCGGCGGCGCGGCGGCGGCGATCTCGGCGGGCGAAACGCAGCTGTCGTACCTGACGGTCCGCGCACCGGTCGCGGGGCGGACCGGCGAGATCAACTTCAAGACCGGCGCGACCGTCCGCACCGCCGATGCGCTGCCGCTCGTGACGGTCAACCAGCTCTCGCCGATCCTCGTCCGCTTCGCGGTCCCGCCCGAGCAGATCCAGCCGCTGCGCAGCGCACTCGCCGCCGGCACGGTGGCGGTGACCGCGCGCGTCCACGGCGGGACGACGCCGCTCGCCACCGGCAGGCTCGTCTTCCTCGACAATAATGTCGACGCCAGCACCGGTTCGCTCGCGGCGAAGGCCGAGTTCACCAACACCGGCGACGCGCTGTGGCCGGGTGCGCTCGTCGACCTCGACGTGCCGCTCGGCGGCAGTGCGCGGCGGATCGCGGTCGACGAGGCGGCGATCCAGAACGGCCCCGACTTCACCTTCGTCTGGACCGTCGGCGGCAACGGCACGGTCGGGCTGACCAAGGTCGTCGTCGCCGGGCGCGCCGACGGCAAGGCGTTCATCGCCAGCGGGCTCGAGCCCGGCAAGGTGGTGGTTACCGACGCGCTGGCGAAGTTGCGCGAGGGCGACAAGGTCAAGATCAAGGGCGCCAAGCCCGCCGCCGCCGCATGAACTGGATCCGCGCCTTCGTCGACCGGCCGATCGCGACGATCCTGCTGACCGTCGCGATCATCGCCGCGGGCATCTTCGGCTATCAGCAGCTCCCGGTCGCGGCGCTGCCGCAGGTCGACTTCCCGACGATCCAGATCAGCGCCAGCCTGCCCGGCGCGAACCCGGCGACGATGGCGAGTGCGGTCGCGACGCCGATCGAGCGCCAGTTGTCGACGGTCGCCGGCATCGACCAGATCACGTCGTCGTCGTCGACCGGATCGACCTCGGTCACCGTCCAGTTCGCGCTCAACCGCAACATCGACGCCGCCGCCCGCGACGGCCAGCTCCTGCCCGCCAGCGCGCAAAACATC
>CAXTPH010000385.1:0-2136 GCA_964245955.1 uncultured Sphingomonadaceae bacterium
CTCGCCGCGGGCCTTGAGCGGCAGATCGCCCGTACCGACCTCCCCGCGGCGGTCCGCACACGACTCGTCGCGGCGCAGGCCGCGTTGTGGCGCGCGATCGAGGCGACCCGCGGCTTCGGCAACTCCGAACTGTGGTCGTGGGAATACCGTAAAGGCGCCTACCGGGCCGTCGCTTTTGGCGCGGGCAAGGCCGACGTTGACGAATCGAACGCCGCACAGCTGTGGAGTACGGTCTACCTCGCGGTGCGCCCGCCTAGTGCGCGGCGAGGAACGCCGTGACTGTCAGCCGCCCGGTTGCCGGATCGGCGGGGAGCGCACGGCCCGGCGTGATCGAGCCGCTGTGGAGCATCGCGCTGCGATAGACGATCGCGCGATTGTCGCGCGCCGGAACGATGTCGAGCAGTTCGAACAGCGCATCGTCGCCGGGGTAGGCCGCGGCGACGATGCCTCCGGCGAGCTCGGCGCGCAGCGTTGGCAAATACGTCCGGCTGCGCGCGGTGTCGAGCGTCTCGAAGCCGGTCGACCGGTGGCGAAAAAAGGCAGTGCCGTCGGGGTCGCCCGCCGCGAGATAATGGACCAACGCGATCCGCCCGGGGTCGAGCGCGTCGACGTGCGGCAGCCGCTGCTCGACGCTCAGCGCCGCGGGCTCGGCGGTGACGATAGAGAAGGCGGCATCGAGGACACGTGCGCCGTTCGCGTGGCCGAACAGATCGGCAAGCAGCGTGTTTAGCAGCGCCACGTTCGGCGCAAAATAGCCTGGCGGGAGCGGCGCGCGGATGCCGGGATAATGCTGGCCGGCGGGGGCAAAGCGCGCGGACGCGGCGGCAGCGCGCAAGGCGTCGGGGTCGGGGGCGAAACCGTCGATGATCGCGACCGGCTGCGCCTCGCGTCCGACCCGGCGGACGCCGACCGTCCGCGCGGTCACGCCGTCGCGCGCCGCTTTTCTCCCGCGCGCCCGCCAGCGACGATCTCGGCGATCGCCGCGTCGTGCCTCGGAAGGGTCGGCGCGGCGCGGTCGATCACCGCGGCGATCCCGTCGAGCTGCGCGCGGTTGGCGGCAGGGTCGAGGACGTCGGCGAGCGGGTTATAGTCCTTCGCACGAACGCCCTGTCCGTCGAGCACCGCGAGCCAGCTTGCTTCACGGAACAGGTCGTCGCTGCCGAGCATCAAGCGGCCCGACCGCCGGTAATGCTCGATCGTCGCGACGAGTGTGTCGGGCAGCGCCATGTGGCGGCAGTGCTGCCACAGCGGCTCGTCCTTCCCCTCCGTCGCGCTGTAATGGAGGATCAGGAAGTCCTTAATATTGTCGTAGTCGGCCATCATCAGCGCGTTGAACCGCGCCGCCAGGCCCGGATCGATGTCGCGATCGGGGAACAGCGTCAGCAGCTTGGCGATGCCGCTCTGGATCAAATGGATGCTCGTCGACTCGAGCGGTTCGAGGAAACCCGCCGCGAGCCCGATCGCGACGACGTTGCCCGACCAGCCGGCGCGGCGACGCCCTGCCTTGAAGCGCAGCATCCGCGGCTCGGCAAGCGCCGCACCGTCGAGGTTGGCGAGCAGGGTCGCCCGCGCCTCGTCGTCACTGGCAAACGCGCTCGAATAGCAATAACCGTTGCCGGTCCGATGTTGGAGCGCGATACGCCATTGCCATCCGGCGGGGCGTGCGGTCGCGCGGGTGAACGGCGTCGTCTCGGCGACGCGAGCGCACGGCACCGCGAACGCGCGGTCGCACGGCAGCCAGTGCGACCAATCCTCAAACGGTGACCCCATCGCCTCGCCGATCAGCAGCGCGCGGAACCCCGAGCAGTCGACGAACAGGTCGCCGTCGAGCGTCTCACCGCGCTCGGTGTGGAGCGCCGTGACGCGGCCGTTCTCCGGGTCGCGAGCGATCCGCGCGAGCTTACCCTCGATCCGCGTTACCCCGGCCGCCTCCGACAAGGCGCGTAGGTGGCGCGCGTAAAGGCCAGCATCGAAGTGATAGGCGTAGCCGAGCGTCGACAAAATCGACCCTTGATTAGGGACCGGCTTGGCGAACCGATTCTGCGCAGCGAGCCGCGTCGCCAGCGAATAGTCGGCGAGCGGGCGCTCGACCCCGTCGCGCTGCGCCTTGAGCCAGCGATGATGGAACGCGACCCC
>CAXTPH010000386.1:0-2119 GCA_964245955.1 uncultured Sphingomonadaceae bacterium
CACCTGGAAGCTGGCGTTGGCCCGTGCGAGTTCGAGCGCGGTCGTCCGGTTGCCGATATGGACCCACATCTGCGGCACCGTCTCGATGTCGTCGCCCGCGCCGTCGCGCCCGAGCGCCTTGAGCCGCGTGGCGATGTCGAGCGCGGTGCACGCGCCGACGGTCGCGGTCATCGCGCTCGTCAGCGCCCAGGCGTCGAGTACCGGTGCTGCTTCCTCAACGTGATGGCCGAGGCTTTCGAGCAGCCGCGCGGCATCGCGGGTCGCTGCAATCACCTGCGGGTCGACCGGCACCCCCGTCGGTGCCTCGAGCATCAGCGCGATGCGCAGCCGCCCCGGGTCGCGCGTCGTCTCGCTGAAGAAACTCCGCTCGGGCGTCGGCGCGACATAGCGGCTGCCCGCCTCCGCGCCATGGATCGCGTCGAGCACCGCGGCGCTGTCGCGGACCGAGCGGCTGACGCAATGGTTGATCGTCAGCCCCATCCAGCCCTCGGTCAGATGCGGCCCGATCGGCGTCCGCCCGCGCGACGGCTTCAGCCCGAACAGCCCGCACGCGCTCGCCGGGCAGCGGATCGAGCCGCCGCCGTCCGACGCGTGCGCCACCGGCACCGCCCCCGCCGCGACCGCCGCCGCCGCGCCGCCGCTCGATCCGCCGGCGCTGCGGCTCGGGTCCCACGGGTTGCGCGTCAGCCCGGTCGCCCGGCTCTCGGTCGTTACCGTCAGCCCGAGTTCGGGCGTCGTCGTCTTGCCGAAGGTGTTGAAGCCGGCGGCCGCGAACCGTTCGAACAGCGTCGAGGTATAGTCGGGGCGATAGCCGTCCCACAGCCGGCTGCCCTCCCCCGACCGTTCGCCGGCGATGTGCATGTGCAGGTCCTTGACGAGGAACGGCACCCCGGCGAACGGGCCGGTGAACGTCCCCGCCGCCGCCGCACGCGCGCGGTCGTACAGCGGCTGGGCGATGTAGTTCAGCGTCGGATTGCTCGCCTCGGTCGCCGCGATCGCCGCGTCGAGCAGCTCGGCGGGGCTCGCCTGGCGGGTCGCGACAAGCTCGGCGAGGCCGATCGCGTCGTAGCTCGAATAGTCGTCCATCGCGTCGCTCCCCGAATTGTTATTGGGCCGACGCTACCACGCCCCGGCGACGAGAGTCAGCCGGGCGACGACGCCGACTGCCGCGACCAATCCGACCGCGGCCGCCGTCGCCTGCAGCCGCCGCCGCGGTACGCCGTCCGCCGCCGCCAACGCCAGCCCGGCGAGCGTCGTCGCGACCATCGCCCACAAATGATAGCGCAGGTCCGAGGCGATGCTGACGACCGCGAAGCTGAGCGACATCAGCGTGGCCGACATCGCCAGCGCGAGCGCCGTGTCGCGCGGCGGCGACCGCGGCGTGCCCGCCGCCGCCCCCCACAACCCGAGGCTGGCTGCGAGCCACACCGCCGGCCAGCCGAGCGGCGTCGCCGCGACCGCGCGGACGAGCGTCGCGACGCTGTCGAGCAGCGCATCGCGTTGCCGCCCGAGGCCGAACGCATTCGGCTGCGAATCGGGCGGCGCGGCGGCGTTCGGCTGGCCGAACGGCACGAGCCAGCGCATCGTCGCGTTGAACTGGCCGAGCCGGTGGCGGGCATAGGCGAGCGGGTGCGCCACGACCGTCCGCGCCCATTCGCCGATCAGCGGCGCGCCGCGGTCGCTGTCGAACCCGACCGCCTCGGCGACGAAGCCGCACCGCGTGGCGTCGCCGTAGGCGTCCCACAGATAAGGGTCGTAGCATCGCTTCGCTTCGGCCTCGCGCCAGCGCGCCTCGGCCAAGCGCGGCAGCGTGCGCGTCCCGCCGAAATGCGCGATCCCGGCGAGGTCGTAGAGCGGCAGCACCCGCTCGACATGCGATGCCCGCGCGCCGAGCAGGCGGTGATTGACCAACGGCGACACGGTGAGCCCCGCAACGACGCCGCCAAGCATCACCGCGGCGCGCGCGAGCGGATGCCGCAGACCGCCCCAGCCCGCCCAGACGCCGACCAGCGGCACCACGCCGAACACCGCATTGGCGCGAACCAGCAGCGCATAGATCAGCAGCCCCGCGACCCCGACGACCGCCACCGCCGGCATCGCCCGCGCCCGCAGCCGGTAC
>CAXTPH010000387.1:0-2112 GCA_964245955.1 uncultured Sphingomonadaceae bacterium
CGACCATCTTGTCGGCGGCGGGCAGCGCGCACGACGCCTGCGGCTTCGGCGGCCCGGGCGCGACCTCGACGAGGCACATCCGGCAGTTGCCGGCGATGCTCAGGCGCTCGTGGTAGCAGAAGCGCGGAATCTCGACCCCGGCGGCCTCGCACGCCTGCATGACGGTCGCGCCCGGCGGGACCTCGACCTCGATACCGTCGACGGTGAGTTTAGGCATTGTCGTTTCGCCTTGCCTGTCGAACGCCCATCGCCAGTGAGGCGGGGACATTCGGGCTGTCGGGGTTGGGCATCAGCATCAGGCTGCGTGGATGGATGACAAGGTCCATCGCCTCCATCGGGATCGCGCCGAGCAGGACCTGGTCGCCGATGACGTTGGCGCTCGTCACGGTCTGCCGTCCGAACACCTCGATGCGGACGCCGCCGACATAGGGAACGCGGACCTTGTCGCCGTTGGCGATGCGGACTTCGCGCTCTTCGAGCACGGTCAGCTTGAGCTGCCTCGCGACGAGCGCCGGGATACACAATTCAGCCGCGCCGGAATCGACCAGTGCGTTGGCATCAATCTCTTCGAGGTCGTCGCGCCCGAAATTGGCGAGGCGAATATGCTGATAGATGATGCCCATCTAACTCGCCGCCACGTTCGCGACGAGGCGATACAGCGACGTCGCGACGAGCCAGCGGACGGTGCTCGGCTTGACGTGCATCGCTGCGCCGGCCGGAGCGCAGGCCTGCAGGGCCGGGCCGATCGACTGGAACGCGGCCGCCTCGCCGCCGCTCGCCGGGACGGCATCGAGCATCGCCGCCGCCTGCGCCGGCATTGCCGCCACCGCGCAGTCGAACAGCGCTAGGGTCGGCGTCGCCGCGGTCGGAGCGACACGCTCGGCCGTGCGCGGCGGCGTCGCCCGCGCCTGCCGCAACAACGTCGCGTCGCGCTGCTTCAGCAGGGCCTCGGCCATCGCGCCGCGGATCTCGATCGGCTGCAAATGGACCGACCGGAATTCTCCGGCGAGACAGGGCTCGGCCGCATAGCGGAATTCGGCCGCGGGCGAGGCGTCGTCGCCGCGATCCCCGGGTCCGGATAGGACGAAGCGCACCGCCACCCGCGGTCGCGTCCGCACGACACACGCGCCGACCTTCTGCGCGGCGACATAACGCGCGACCAGCGGCCCATCGAGCGGCGACTGGCCCGCGGGCGGCGGGGTTTGCGCGGCAGCCGGAAGCGCGGCGAGCGCCGCCAGTGCCGACAGGATCGTCGCGGCCGGGCGCATCACTCCGCCGCCTGCAGCATCGCCGGGACCTGCACGAAGCCCTTGCGCTTGGCGATCCGCGCTTCGACCTCGGGGCGGAAGTGGCGCATTAGGCCCTGGATCGGCCATGCCGCCGCGTCGCCGAGCGCGCAGATCGTGTGGCCCTCGATCTCGGTGGTGACTTCGAGCAGCAGGTCGATCTCGTGATATTCGGCCTCGCCGGTGACGAGGCGTTCCATCACGCGCCACATCCAGCCCGTCCCCTCGCGGCACGGCGTGCACTGGCCGCAGCTCTCGTGCTTGTAGAAGTACGACAGGCGGGCGATCGCGCGGACGATGTCGGTCGACTTGTCCATGACAATGATCGCGGCGGTGCCGAGCCCCGACTTGAGCTCCTTCAACGCGTCGAAATCCATCGGCGCGTCGATGATCTGGTGCGCGGGAACGAGCGGCACCGACGACCCGCCGGGGATCACTGCGAGCAGGTTGTCCCAGCCGCCGCGGATGCCGCCGCAATGCGTGTCGATCAGCTCGCGGAACGGGACCGACATCGCCTCCTCGACGACGCAGGGCTTGTTCACATGGCCGCTGATCTGGAACAGCTTGGTGCCCTCGTTCTTCGGCCGGCCGATCGCCGAGAACCACGCCGCGCCGCGCCGCAGGCGGCGGCATTCTACGAAAAACTACATGCTGGCGAACGTTTCCGGTTTCTGGAATTCGTCGGACGCCACGATTTTAATGGCCGGGAAGCGTGGGACTTCCTCGGCCAGCATTTGTAATCACGGGTACTGATGCCCCTCCGAGACACTCCAAGACTTCTCTGCCTTAGAAGGCATCCCGATCAAATAAGCCACGCTTTTCCTAC
>CAXTPH010000388.1:0-2082 GCA_964245955.1 uncultured Sphingomonadaceae bacterium
TTCGGCGGCTGGCGCTGCCGAGCATCGCACTGCTGCTGGCGTTCGTCGGCGCGGTGTTTGCGGCGGCGTCGCTCGTGACCACCGGCGAGACCGGCTTCGCGTCGACCGCCGGGATGGGCGGCTTGGCCGGCGCAGCGGCGGCGGCGGCGATTGCAGCCTTCGCGCATTGGCGCCGGTTTCGGGTACCGATCACCGTCGCCGCCGGTGCCGGTGCGCTCGCCGGCCTGGTGCTCGCGCTGGCCAGCGCCGCTACGGTGCTGTCCACGAACGTGCTGCTCGGTCTGACGCTGCTCGCCGGCCTCGTCATGTTCGCTTTGGCGATGACCTTCGACATGCGCGACCGGTCGCGGGTGACGCGCTGGTCCGATGTCGCCTTCTGGCTGCATCTGCTGGCGGCGCCGATGATCGTCCATCCGGTGTTCGCGCTGGCGGGACTGCTCAAGGGCAATCCGGCCCCGGGTGCGGCGGTTGCGGTGATCCTCGTCTATGCGGCGCTGACGATCGTCGCGCTGGCGATCGACCGGCGCGCGCTGCTCGTGTCGGCGCTGGCCTACGTCATCTATGCGATCCAGGCGCTCGTCTCGGCGGGCGGCGCGCTCGACATGTCGCTCGCCTTGACCGCCCTCGTCATCGGCAGCTTCCTTGTGCTGCTGTCGGCGGCATGGCGGCCGATCCGGGCGCGGGTGCTGGCGCTGCTGCCGGCCAGCGTGACCATGCGGCTGCCGGTGGCGACGGTCTAAGCGTCGACCAGCTTGACCAGCTTCCGTTCAAGCGGGGCGAGGATCGAGCTCAACTCGTGGCCGCGCTTGAGCACGGCCCCGGCTTCACCGACCAGCGCGTACATGCCCTGCTTCGACCGCAATGCCGGGGTCTTGAGGATCTGGACCTCGGGCCGTTCGGCGGCGCGGCGGAATGCCGAGAACACCGCGGCGTCGCGGCCGAGTTCGACTGCATAGTCGCGCCAATAACCGGCGGCGACCATTCGCCCATAAATGCCTAGAATCGCGTTGAGCTCGTGGCGGTCGAACACCGTCTGCCGCGCGCCGGCGACGGGGAGGGGGACAACGACACCCAACGCCGATTAACCCGGGATCTTCCGCGACACGGCATCGGCGTCGTCGAGCGCAAGCGCATCGAGCCGGGCGCGCAGCGTCTCCACCTCGCAGCGGAGGATCTCGAGCTTCTGTGTCTCGGGATCGTACTTCTGGCTGCACGGCGTCCCGTACGGCATGAATTTCTTGGCGTAGGTATCGGCCTCGACCAGCGTCGACTTCGCCGGGATGCCGACCATCGTCGCGCCTTCGGGGACGTCGCGGGTGACGACCGCGTTCGCCCCGATTCGCGCGCGCTGGCCGACGGTGATCGGGCCAAGCACCTGCGCGCCCGAGCCAATGATGACGCCGTCAGCGATCGTCGGATGCCGCTTGCCGGGGATGCCGTTCGCCGGATCGGTGCCGCCGAGGGTGACGCACTGGTAGATCGTCACGCCGTCGCCGATCTCGGCGGTCTCGCCGATGACGACGAAGCCATGGTCGATGAAAAACTCACGCCCGATACGTGCGCCAGGGTGGATGTCGATCGCCGTAAGGAAGCGCCCGATGTGGTTGACGACCCGCGCGAGCAGGAACAGCCGGGCGTTGTACAACGCATGCGCAACACGGTGGAAGGCGAGCGCCCAGACGCCGGGATACAACAGCACCTCCCAACGCGAGCGGGCGGCGGGGTCGCGCGCCTTGACGGCGTCGAGATAGGCGAACAGCGAACCGGGCATGCGGGTCTCCCAGGGATTCCCCTGATTATTCGAGCAACACTCATAACCCGCCGGCCGCGCCATGGCCAGTCCCGCCGCGAAACCTGCCCGGGATACGACGAACCGCCGGAACGGGGGTCGGCAGCGCCCGTTTAAGTTGGGCCCAACAGGGCTTCCTGTAGAGGAGGATCCGATGACCACCGACAACCCAAATTCCGCGACGACGACACGCAGCCCAGAATACGACGACGGCCTGACCGTTCAGGACACCAGCCATTCGGCGACGACCGGCACCGCGACCGACACGCTCGGCGGCGTCGGCTCGACCGGTC
>CAXTPH010000389.1:0-2082 GCA_964245955.1 uncultured Sphingomonadaceae bacterium
TCGAAGCCGCCCGCGCCGGCATTGATCACCGCATTCGCCGGCGCATCGTCGGAGACGAGGAACAGCGCCGCCGGCGCGACGGTCTCGGGCCCCATCTTGGCCAGGAGTTCGGGCGGCATCAGGTCCTCGGTCATCCGGGTGGCGGCGACCGGCGCGATCGTGTTGACCCGGATGCCGTATTTTGCGCCCTCAAGGCTGAGGGTCTTCATCAGCCCGACCAGGGCGAGCTTGGCCGCGCCGTAATTCGCCTGGCCGAAGTTGCCGTAAAGTCCGGTCGACGACGTCGTCATCAGGATGCGGCCGAAGGTCTGCTCGCGCATCGTCTCCCACACCGCCTTGGTGCAGATGACCGACCCCATCAGATGGACGTCGATGACCTGGCGGAAATCGTCGAGGCTCATCTTCACGAACGTCTTGTCGCGCAGGATGCCGGCGTTGTTGATCAGGATGTCGACGCGCCCCCAGCGCTCCTTGACGAATCCGACCATCTTTTCGACGGCGGCGGCATCGGTGACGCTCGCGCCATTGGCGATCGCTTCACCCCCCGCCGCGACGATCTCGTCGACGACCAGCTGCGCCGCGCCGATCGAGCTGCCCGAGCCGTCGCGCGCGCCGCCGAGGTCGTTGACCACGACCTTGGCGCCGCGCTTGGCGAGTTCGAGCGCATAGGCCCGGCCAAGGCCGCCCCCTGCCCCGGTAACGATGGCGACGCGGTCGTCGAAGCGAATGGTCATGTGGCGCGAGCTCCCCGGTTATGCCGCCACGATCTAGGCCAGCGCGCGGCGCGGGGAAAGTGCGCAGCCGCCACACCCGCGTCGGCAAACGCGCGGGTCGGTCGGGTCAGGCCGGGACCGGCTCCAGATCGAGCGCATAGCCCGCCGAACGGACGGTACGGATGACGTCGGGCAGGTTGTCGCCGTTGACCGCCTTGCGCAGGCGACGGATGTGGACGTCGACCGTGCGCTGCTCGACGTAGACGTCGCGGCCCCAGACCGCATCGAGCAGTTGCTCACGACTGAACACGCGCGCGGGGTGCTCGAGGAAATGGCGCAGCAGACGGAATTCGGTCGGCCCGAGCGCCACCGCCATGCCGTCGCGCGTGACGCGGTGCGCCGATGTGTCCATCGTGATCCCGGCATAATCGAGATTGCCCCCCGAGAGCGCCGGGCGGAGGCGGCGCAGCACCGCGCGGACCCGCGCGACCAGTTCGCGCGGCGAAAATGGCTTGGTGATATAATCGTCGGCCCCGGTCTCGAGCCCGCGGATGCGGTCGGCCTCCTCGGCGCGCGCGGTCAACATGACGATCGGCAGCCCGGCGGTCGACGGCGCGCGGCGCAATCGGCGGCAGACCTCGATGCCGCTCAGGTTCGCGATCATCCAGTCGAGGATGACGAGATCAGGCTTCTCTTCCTCGGCGAGGACGAGCGCCTCCTCGCCGTCGCCCGTACAGATGACGTCGAACCCTTCCTTTTCGAGATTGTATGTCACGAGCTCGACAAGATTGGCGTCGTCTTCGACCAGCAGGATCTTTGGCTTCATCGGGTTACTCTACTCAAACGGCGTAAGCGGTGTCGTCGGTCTTCGGACGGGTTTCGATATAGTCGCCGGTGGCACTGAAATAGACCATCTCGGCGACGTTGGTCGCGTGATCGCCGATCCGCTCGAGGTTCTTGGCGATGAACAGCAAGTGCGCCGACGGCGTGATGTGGTGCGGATTTTCCATCATGAACGTCAGCAGCGAGCGGAACAGGCTGTTGTAGAAATCGTCGACCGCCGCGTCGCGCTGGACGACCGCGACCGCCTTGTCGGCGTCGCGGTCGACGAACGCGTCGAGCGAGTCCTTGATCATCTCGACGACGACGCGCGCCATTTGCGGGATGATGACGACAGGTTCGATCTGCGCAGTCGCGGTCAGCGTCGACGCGCGCTTGGCGATATTCTTGGCGTAGTCACCGATCCGCTCGAGCACCGAGCTGATCTTGAGCGCCGAGATGATCTCGCGCAGGTCGCTCGCCATCGGCGCGCGCAACGCGATCATCGTCACCGCCAGCCGCTCGGCCTCGGCCTCGAGTGCGTCGATCC
>CAXTPH010000390.1:0-2067 GCA_964245955.1 uncultured Sphingomonadaceae bacterium
CGTGATGAACGACCAGCGCAAGGTGGTCTACGACCAGCGCGCCGACATCATGGACAGCGAGGCGGTCGGCGACGTCGTTCTCGACATGCGCCACGAGACGGTAAACGCCCTCGTCGGGCTGCATTGCCCGCCAAACACCTACCCCGAGCAATGGGACGTGACCGCGCTCGACGAGGCGGTCCGCTCGACCCTCGGGCTCGACGTCGACGTCACCGAATGGGTCAAGGAAGACGCGGTCGATCAGGAAATGTTCGTCGACCGGCTGATCGCGGCGTCGGATCAGGCGATGACCGACAAGGCGGCGCAGGTGCCGACCGAATCGTGGATCCAGATCGAGAAGAATTTCCTCCTCCAGGCGCTCGACCACCACTGGAAGGAGCATCTGGCGACGCTCGACGCGCTGCGGCAGGTGATCCACCTCCGCGCCTATGCGCAGAAGACTCCGCTCAACGAGTATAAGTCGGAGGCGTTCGCGCTGTTCGAACGCATGCTGACGACGGTCCGTGAGGACGTCACCCGGATGCTCGCCAACGCCCGCTTCGAGATGGCGCCCGAGGCGTATGCCCCCGAGCTGCCGAATTTCGTCACGACGCACATCGACCCGCTGACCGGCTTCAACGACGCCTTCGGCCCGGTCGGCAACCTGCCGTCGTCGCAGCTCGATATCGCCCGCAGCGCGGCGGCGGCCTTCAGCGAGATCGACGACGACACGCGTGCCGAATGGATGGCGACGACGTCGCGCAATGCGCAATGCCCCTGCGGATCGGGCAAGAAGTTCAAGCACTGCCACGGGGCGATGTAGCCGGGAGCCGGACGATGATGCGCAGGGTCACGACGTTGGTTCTGGTCGCGACGCTGCCGTTGCTCCTCGCCGCGTGCTTCCTGTTGCCAGGCAAGTTCACGTCGTCGCTCGACGTCCGCCGCGATGGCCAGTTCACGTTCGCCTACAAGGGCGAGATCGTCCTCGTCACGCCGGCGTCATTCACCGGCGCGACAAGCCCCGCGCCCGACCCGGCGACGATGAAATGCTTCGGCCCGGTCCCCGGAGCACCTCCGGTATCGCCGCCGTCACCGCCGGTCGCCGGACAGCCGCGCACGGGACCCGCCGGAGCGCGGTCGTGCACTCCTGACGAGATTGCCAAGCGCATCGCCGACGCAACTGCGAGCCGTCAGCGCGAGGGCGAGCAGATGGCGAAGCTGATCGGCATGGACCCGAACAACGAGGCGTCGATGCGCGAGTACGCCGCGCAGGTGACAAAGCAGGCGGGGTGGCGGTCGGCGGTCTATCGCGGCAACGGCGTGTTCGACGTCGACTTCGAACAGACCGGCCGCCTCGACCGCGATTTCATTTTCCCGCTGCTGCCGCGGGCGAGCGTGATCGCGCCGTTCGTCGTGGTTCGCAAACGCAGCGATGGCGCGGTTCTCGTCACCGCCCCGGCGTTCCGCGCCAACCCGGCGCAGGCAATCCTCAACGGCATGAACAGCATGAAGCCCGCGACGCCCCCGGTGCCGGCGAAGGACGGCCCGGCCGGAACCTTGATCGTCACGACCGACACCGTGCCGCTGACCAACAACACCGACGACGGCCCGACAAGCGACCGGGGCCGTACGCGCCTGACGTGGACGGTCGCGCCGGGTAGCGACAAAATCCCCGAGGCGCTGATCCCGCTCGGGCGTTAGGGCACCCGCGTCAGCCGCGTCTGGTTGCGGAAGCGCCAGACGCCGTCGGTCGCCGACGCGGGCAGGACTTCCTTGACCGACAGCAGCGCGTCGCCGGTGCGGGTCTCGGTGACGCGCAGCTTGGCCGGCTGGTCGTCGTCCTTGCCGTCCTGCTCGTAGCGCATCGCCCAGTGCGTTGCATCGGTGAACGCCGCCACCGTGACGCGGTCGGTCGACGCCTCGACCGGCCGCCCTTTGCGTAGCGAGACTTCGGTCACCGTCCCAGCCGGAGTGTCGAACAGCGCGGCGGTGGTGATGTAGACCGCGCCGGTTTTCGGGCCGTCGTCGAAGGTCGACACGCGGACGACGCTGGCTCCATCACCTATCGCGCGGATCTCGGTGTCGACC
>CAXTPH010000391.1:0-2064 GCA_964245955.1 uncultured Sphingomonadaceae bacterium
GCCGCTGGCGGGCGGCAGCGGCGGCGCAACTCCATGAAATCCCTGTGGTAATTCGCGACCTCGACGATCGCGCGGCGTTCGAGATCGCGCTCGTCGAGAATATCCAGCGGGCCGACCTCAACCCGGTCGAGGAAGCCGAGGGGTATCGGCGGCTGATGGCTGACTTCGGCCATACCCAGGAGGGGCTCGCCAAGATCGTCGGCAAGTCGCGCAGCCATGTCGCCAACCTGTTGCGCTTGCTCGATCTTCCCGCGGACATTCGCGATCTCGTCGCGGGTGGATCGCTCACTTTCGGTCACGCCAAGGCGCTGATGATGTCGCCCGACGCCTCGGCGCTCGCAGTCCGCACGGTCGCCGAAGGCCTGTCGGTGCGCCGCGTCGAGGATCTCGCTCGCCGCCCGCACGCGACGCGCACCGGCCCGCACCACGACCCGCACGAAATTTCGGGGCGCGACGCCGACCTCGCCGCGCTCGAACATCGGCTCGCCGAGGCGCTCGGTATGACGGTCACCCTCGCTGCGCCGAAACCGCCGTCCGGAACCATGACGATCGCCTTCTCGACGCTCGACCAGCTCGACCTGCTCTGCCGGCTGCTCGAGGCGGGGCACGTGACGCTGAGCCCGCGCTAACGCGCCGCTTGGGTCGCGATCCCGAGGAGCAGCTGCGCAACCGCGACGTCGCCCGCCGACCCGCTGCGCTTGACCGCGCGCTCGGCGGCGAGGAGGCGGGCGAGGACGCCGCGGATCGCCGGGGTTCGCCACTGCGCGAGCTGCGCCGTTACCGCGCCTTTCTCCTTCCAAAACACCGGCGGTCGCGCACCATCGACCGCTCGCGATGCGCTCGCGCCGCCGTCGACCGCCGCGCGCAGGTCAAGCAGCAGCCAGAAGCGGCGCGACACGGTGCGGAGCAGGGTGATGCCGGGAATGCCCGCCGCCGCGAAGCCGCTGAGCTGGCGGTCGGCGACCGCGGGCTTGCCGCCGGCGACCCCATCGACCAGCGCGGCGAAGTCGGCATCGCCGAGATCGGCGCCGATCGCGGCGACGTCGCTCGCCTCGGCCGGCACCGTCACCGCGGGCGTTGCGTCGAGAAAGAGCGCGAGCTTGACGATCTCCTGCCGCAGGATGCCGCGATCACCCCCGGTCGCCTCGGCGAGCAGGGCGGCGGCGGCGCGGCTCGGGCGGACCCCGACCTCCGCCGCCATCTCGGCGATCGTCGCGGCGATGTCGCGCGCCTCGGGGGCGTAGCTGGCGTAGGCAAGCGCATTCGGCGCGGCTTCGACGCGGACCAGCAGCTTCGATCCCTTCTTGAGCGCGCCGGCGACGACGACGACCGGGTTACCGGTCGCGGGGGCGTCGAGCACCTGCGCCACCGCGGCGAAGACGTCGTCGCCGGCGTCGTCGACGCGGATCAGCCGTGTGCCGCCGAACATCGAGATCTCGCTCGCGGCGGCGACGAGCGCGGCGGGGTCGGCGGTCAGTCCCTTGGCGTCGATCACCGTTTCGCCGAGCGGGTCGTTCGGATCGGCGAACTGGCGGGCGAGGGTTCGCGCGAGGTCGGCGGAAGCCGAGATGTCGGCACCGTGGAGCAGGACGAGGCGGATCGCCGGATCGAGCCTGCGGATCGCGCCCGCGAGCGCGCCGCGGTCGGCCTTCATTGCGCCCCGACCATGCCCCCGGCCTGGGCGAAGCGCGCGAGCCGAACGGTGATCTGGCTCGCGAGGTCGGTCGCAAGGCGCTCGAGCGCGGTCGTCTCGGCGGCGACGACGGCATAATCCGAACTGACGCGGTCGATGCCGGCGTCGCTCGTCGCGGTCGCGTCGAGGATGACGCTGCCGGTCGCGGCGTCGACCAGGCGGTAGCGCGCGCGCAGCGTCCGGCGCTCGCGCGCGATCGAATTGTCGCCGCGAACGCCGAAGCCGATGATCTGGTCGTCGAGCTCGACCTCGAGCCGGTATTTCGGCTTGTCGACCGTCGTGCCGAGCCGGTCGTGAAGCGCGCCGGTGACGAGATAGCCGGCGCGGTCGGGGATCGGCGCGACCGCGATCTGGGTCAGCGTCGTTGCCGC
>CAXTPH010000392.1:0-2059 GCA_964245955.1 uncultured Sphingomonadaceae bacterium
CCGCGCGGATATGGTTCTCGAATTGGCTGACGCGCGCGCCCTCGATCGTCCAGTGGCCGCTGTTGTGGACCCGCGACGCCATCTCGTTGAACACCGGGCCATCGGGGGTGGCAAAGAACTCGATCGTCAGGACGCCGACATAATCGAGCGCGTCGGAGACCTTGCGCGCGAGTGCGACGGCAGCGGCAGCGTGGCGCGCGATGAAGTCGGGGGCGGGGACCGCGCTGACGTCGAGGATACCGCCTTCATGACGGTTGTGTGGCACCTCGTAGAGAACGATTTCGCCGTCCTTCCCGCGCGCAAGGATGACCGAGAACTCGCCGTCGAACGCGACGAGTCCCTCGACGATCGCCGGACGACCGCCGATCGCCGCCCATGCCGCCTCGGGCGAGTCGCCGGGGCCGATCCGCGCCTGGCCCTTGCCGTCATACCCCATCCGCCGCGTCTTGAGGATCGCGCGCGGCCCGATTTCGGCGAGCGCGCCGGTGAGGTCGACGACGGTGTCGACCGCGCGATACGGTGCCGGACACCCGCCAAGCGCCTCAATGAAGCGCTTCTCGCTCAGCCGGTCCTGCGCGATGTCGAGCGCGCGCGCGCCCGGCCGGACCGGCACGAGCGCCCCCAGCCGTTCGAGTGCGACGACGGGGACATTCTCGAACTCGTAGGTCACGACGTCGACGGCGCGCGCGAAGGCGTCGAGCGCGGCCGCGTCGTCATAGGCGGCGCGCGTGACTTCGGCGGCGACGTCGCCCGCCGGCAATTCGTTCTCGGGGGCGAATATGTGGACGCGGTAGCCCATGTTCGCCGCCGCGAGCGCGAGCATCCGCCCGAGCTGGCCGCCGCCGAGAATGCCGATTGTCGATCCCGGTGCGATCACTCGGGCGTCTCGGCCACCGCCGCCGTCTGCGCCGCGCGCCACGCGTCGAGCCGTTCCGCCAGCGCCGCGTCGGTCGTCGCAAGCTGTGCCGCGACGATCAGCGCGGCGTTGACCGCGCCGGCGCGGCCGATCGCGAGGCAGCCGACGGGGATGCCGGCGGGCATCTGGACGATCGACAACAGGCTATCCATCCCCGACAGCGCCTTCGATTCGACCGGTACGCCGAACACCGGCAGACGCGTCAGCGCCGCGACCATGCCGGGCAGATGCGCCGCCCCGCCGGCGCCGGCGATGATCGCCTTCAGCCCCCGCGCGACCGCGGTCGACGCGTAGTCGACCATCCGGTGCGGGGTGCGGTGCGCCGACACCACCTTCGTTTCATAGGCAACGCCGAGCGCGTCAAGCGTCTCGGCGGCGGCGCGCATCGTCACCCAGTCCGAAGTGCTACCCATGATGATGCCGACGATGGCCATCTCTTGCCCCGCGTTCGCGAAGCGGCGGACCCTACCGACCGAGTCGGCGCGACGCTACCCTCAATCCCGCGACCACGGGTCGAGGATCGTGTCGCGGGGCACCGCGTCGGTCTGCGGATAGTCGAGGCTGAAGTGCAGCCCCCGGCTCTCGTGCCGCCGCCGCGCCGACCGCACGATCAGGTCGGCGACCTGGACGAGGTTGCGCAGCTCGATCAGGTCGGGGGTGACGCGGAAGTCGCTGTAATAGTCGTGGACCTCCTTGCGCAGGTTCTTGATCCGGTGCGCCGCGCGTTCGAGCCGCTTGGTCGAGCGAACGATGCCGACATAGTCCCACATGAAGCGGCGCAGCTCGTCCCAATTGTGGCTGACGACGACCTCCTCGTCCGAATCGGTGACGCGGCTTTCGTCCCATGGCCGGGTGACCGGCGGCGGGGGAAGCGTGTCCCATTGCGCCGCGATGTCGTCGGCGACCGCGACGCCGAAGACCAGGCATTCGAGGATCGAGTTCGACGCCAGCCGGTTCGCGCCGTGGAGGCCCGACTGCGACACCTCGCCGACCGCATAGAGCCCGGGCAGGTCGGTCCGCCCGCGGATGTCGACCAGCACGCCGCCGCAGGTGTAATGCGCCGCCGGCACCACCGGGATCGATTGCGTCGTGCAGTCGATGCCGAGCTCGAGCAGCCGGGCGTGGATCATCGGGAAATGGTGG
>CAXTPH010000393.1:0-2055 GCA_964245955.1 uncultured Sphingomonadaceae bacterium
GGATCGCGTTCGCGCGGGTGCCGTGGCGGGCGCGCTCGACCGCGAGGCCGCGGATCATCGCGAGGACCGCGCCTTTGGTCGCGGCGTACGCCTCGTTGCGCGGCGCGCCGTGGATCGCCGAGGTCGACGAAGTGACGAGCAGCGATCCGCCCGCGTCGCCGGCATCCGCGCGCGCGACCATGTGCTTGCACGCCTCGCGGAAGGTCCAGAACACCGCGTCGAGATTGACCGTCGTCACCCGCCGCCACGCTTCGGTCGTCATCGTCTCGAACGGCCCGCCGCCGCCGACCCCGGCGTTCGCGCAAACCATGTCGAGCCGCCCCATCGCCGCGAGCGCGTCGGCGATGCCGGCGACTACCGCGCGTTCGTCGCTGACGTCGACCTGCTGGACCAGCACCTCGCCGCCGATCGCGCGGAGCTGCGCTTCGGCCGCCGCGTTCTTGTCGGGGTTCTGCCCCCAGATGACGACGCGCGCGCCCGCCTGCGCGAGCCCTGTCGCCATGCCGAGCCCGATCCCGCCGTTGCCGCCGGTGACCAGCGCGACCTTGCCGGATAGATCGAAGATGCCCGCCATCATTCGAACTCGACGATCACCGCGTCGACCGCGAGGCTGTCGCCGACCTTCGCCCGCACGTCCTTGACCACCGCGCCCTTCTCGGCGCGGAGGATGTTCTCCATCTTCATCGCCTCGATCGTCGCGACCGCCTGGCCCGCCTCGACGCGGTCGCCCGGCGCGACGCTGAGCGACACGAGCAGCCCCGGCATCGGCGACAGGACGAAGCGCGACAGGTCGGGCGGCACCTTGACGAGCATGTGGCCGGCCAGCTCGGCGGCGCGCGGGGTAAGGACGCGGACGTTCGCCGCGCGGCCCCCGGTCGTGAGCCGATAGCCGACCGGGCGGCGGTCGACCGCGACCGAGACTTCGGTCCCGTCCACCCGCGCGGTGATCAGCGGCTCGCCGACGCGCCAGTCGGTTGTCACGCGAATTTCGCGCTCCCCGATCAACAACTCGAACGCATCGCCGGTCGCCAGCACGCCGACGGCCACGCGTTCGCCGTCAAGCTCGACCACCCAGTCCTCGCCGAACACCGCGCCGTTGCCGCCGAGCTGGCCGTCGATCAGCTGCGCGCGCTCGACGAGCACGGCGTTCATCACCGCCGCGCACGCGATCATCGCGTCGGTCCCCGCCGCGGTCACCGGTGAGCCGTGGAAGCCGTCGGGATATTCCTCGGCGATGAACGCGGTCGTGACCTGCTCGCCCGCCCGGAAGCGCGGGTGCGCCATCACCGCGCCGAGGAAGTCGATGTTGTGGCCGATCCCGCGGATCAGGTAGCGGTCGAGCGCCTCGCTTTGTTTGGCAATCGCTTCGGCGCGGGTCTTGCCGTGGGTGATCAGCTTGGCGATCATCGGGTCGTAGTAGCGGCTGATCTCGGAGCCCTCGACGACGCCGGTATCGACGCGGACGCCGAACGTCTCGGGCGGCACGTAGGTCGCCAGCCGGCCGATGCTCGGCAGGAACCCGCGATACGGGTCCTCGGCGTAAATGCGCGTCTCGATCGCATGGCCGTCGAGCCGGACATCGGCCTGAGTAAACCCGAGCGGCTCCCCCGCAGCGACGCGGATCATCGCCTCGACGAGGTCGACCCCGGTGATCGCCTCGGTCACCGGGTGCTCGACCTGGAGCCGGGTGTTCATCTCGAGGAAGTAGAAGCTGCGGTCGGCCCCGGCGATGAACTCGACCGTGCCGGCACTGGTGTAGCCGACGCCGCGTGCGAGCGCGACGGCCTGCTCGCCCATCGCGCGCCGCATTTCGGGCGTGACGAACGGGGAGGGGGCCTCCTCGACGACCTTCTGGTGGCGCCGCTGGATCGAGCAGTCGCGCTCGTTCAGATAGACGATGTTGCCGTGCGCGTCGCCGAGGAGCTGGATCTCGATGTGGCGCGGCTGCTCGATGAACTTCTCGATGAAGACGCGGTCGTCGCCGAAGCTCGCCAGCCCCTCGCGCTTGGTCGCCTCGAAGCCGTCGCGGACATCGGCCTCGCTCCATGCCAGCCG
>CAXTPH010000394.1:0-2051 GCA_964245955.1 uncultured Sphingomonadaceae bacterium
CGTGCTCATCGCCTCACCCGGGCCGACCCGGCTGCCGGCAGCGAGGCGGGCAAAGACCGAGGCAAGGCGCGTCGTCGGGTCGACCTGCGGATCGACGCCCGCGACGACCCCGGCGATCGCCGCGCTGTCGCCGGGCACAGTGATCCGCAGCGGCTGGCCGGGCCGGACCTGCGCCGCGAGCGACGGGTCGATGCCGAACCGTGCGCGCGCCTCGCCCTTCGTTGCGATTGTCGCGACCGCAACCCCGGCGGCGACTATATCGCCCGGACGGGCTGTGAGCCCCTGGACCGTACCGGCGGCGGGGGCGCGCACCGTCAGCGACGCGGCGCGGGCGCCAGCCGCGGCCTTCGTCGCGGCGGCAGCGGCGGCGACCGACCGTGCCGTCTCGACATCGGCGTCGCTCATCAGACCGTCGGCGCGGAGCCGCCTCGCGCGGGCGAGTGCGAGTGTGGCGGTGGCAGCATCGCTCGCGGCTTTCACCGCATCAAGCCGCGTCGTCGGCGTCGGCGTGAGCATGGCGATGACCTGGCCGGCGCGGACCGCGGTGCCGCTCGGCGCGACGATCCGCGCAAGCCGCGCCTCGACCTCGACCGCGAGCGCCCGCTCGGCCCCGGCGCCGGCTTCGGCGATGCCATAAAGCGTGATCGTGCGTGCAGCGCTGCCCGAGGTAGCGACCGCGGTGCGCACCGTCGCGACAGGATCCGCCGGCTTATCTACCGCATCGGGCGCCGGCGAGCAGGCAGCGAGCAGCAACACCAGCGCCGTCACTCTGCCAACGGGCGTGAGCCGGATCATCGGGTCCATCCTTCGCTCAGGGTGCCTGTCAGCAGCTCGAGAGCGATCGTCTGTTCGGCGATCGACTGGTCGAGAACGACGAGCGCGAGTTCGCGGTCGCGCACCGCCTGCGTCGCGGTTTCGCCGGTCGCGCGCGGCAGGTCGCCACGGATCCCGGCGCGGACCGTCGCCTCGGCATACCGTCGCAGCGGCGGCAGCGCCGCCGCGAGCGCAACCCGCTGGCGGCGGCTGATCTCGACGTTCTTGACCGCATCGACGATGTCGGCGCGCGCCGCGAAAAGCCGCGCCTCATATTCCGCCTTGAGCTGCGCGCGCGTCGCACTGGCGACGGCGATGCCGCCACGGTTGCGGTTCCACAGCGGCAGGGTGAAGCCGACCTGCGGTCCGAGCGTGTAGTTCGCCGCGGTGTCCTTCACGCCCGACACGTTGAGCGACAGCGTCGGAAACTGGAGCAGCACCTGTTTGTGCGTCTCGGCCTCCTGCGCGAGATAACCCGCCCGCAGTGCAGACAGGTCGAGGCGCCGGTCGAGCGCAAGCGCGACGAGCGTCTCGGCCGGAGGCAGCGGCACCGGTGCCGGCGGGGTGGCGATCGTCAGTTTCAATTCCGGCGGCAGGCCGAGTTGCTTGTTGAGATCGCCGCGCGCCGCGACAAGTGCGCTTTCCGCGGTCCGCGCCTTGTCGCCGGCGTCGATCGCCGCCTGCCGCCGGATGTCGAGTTCGGCCCCGGCAAGGTCGCCGCGTCCCGCTGCCCGCAGCGCAGTGTCGAGCAACCGCGTCGCCTGCTGCGCGCTGACCCGTGACAGGTCGGCGGCGGTGGTCAGCGCGACGATGCGGACACCGAGCAGCCGCGCCTGCCCCGCCGCCTGCCATTCGGCCCACGCGATGTCGAGGCGGACCTGGTGCTTGCTCGCCTCGCCAATCTGGCGGGTGACGCGGCGCAACCGCAACTGGTTGAGGTCGAAGCCGAGCTGCGCGGCGAGCCCGTTGAACGGATCGGGACCCGACAGCCGCTGGTCGAAGCCGAACTGCGCCGTCGGATCGGGCAGCAGCCGCGCGGCGAACGTTTGCGCATCGGCGACGCCGGTCTTTGCGCGCAGCGCCTTGAGTTCGGGGCTTTCGAGTACGGTAATTACCGCCAGCGCGTTGAGAGTTAGCGGGGCTGACAGATCGATCGGCTGGGGGTGGAGGAACGGCCGCTTGATCGACGCCGCGGCGACCGACGCGCGATGCGCCGGCCCTGGCGCACGCGCGTCCGT
>CAXTPH010000395.1:0-2041 GCA_964245955.1 uncultured Sphingomonadaceae bacterium
GCGCATGTCGGGGGCGAGCGGAAAGGTGCCGGCGGCGATCCACGTACACCCCGAGGCGGCGGTCGGCGGGCCTCTCGCGCGGGTGCGCGACGGCGATATCGTCCGGCTCTGCGGGGTCGACGGAACCCTGGCGGTGCTGGTCGACGACACCGAATGGGCTGCCCGCGCCCCCGCCGTGCCGCCGCACGCCGAGGCGGGCACGGGGCGCGAGCTGTTCGCGATGATGCGCTTCGGGGCCGACGACGCCGAACAGGGCGCGTCGGCGATGCTCGCCGCGGCCGGACTGTGATCCCGGTCGAGATCGTCGTCGCCGACATCGGCGGCACCCACGCCCGCTTCGCGCTGGCGACGATCAGCGACGGCAGGGTCGGCGCGTTGTCGTCCGAGACCGTGCTCAAGGCCGCCGAGCACGCCAGCCTGCAGACGGCGTGGGAGGCATTCGCGGCGATCGCCGGACGGCCGCTGCCGCGCGCGGCGGCGATCGCCGTCGCGACCCCGGTCGGCGGCGAAGTCCTTAAAATGACCAACAATCCGTGGATCATCCGGCCGGCGCTGATTCCCGAGAAGCTCGGCGTCGACCGCTTCACCCTCGTCAACGACTTCGCCGCGGTCGCGCACGCCGTCGCGACGGTCGCGGGCGAGGACGGGATGCTGACGCATCTGTGCGGCCCCGACCGGCCGCTCGCGACCGACGGCGTCATCAGCGTCGTCGGTCCCGGCACCGGGCTCGGGGTCGGCGCGCTCGTCTATCACCCGACCGGCTACTGTGTCGTCGCGACCGAGGGCGGGCATTTCGATTTCGCTCCGCTCGACGCGATCGAGGACCAGGTGCTCGCGCGGCTCCGCGCCCGCTTTCGCCGCGTGTCGGTCGAGCGCGTCGTGTCGGGCCCCGGGCTGGTCGACCTCTACGAGACGCTCGCCGCGATCGAGGGCCGCGCTGTCGTCACCCGCGACGCCCCCGCCCTATGGGCCGCCGCGCTCGCGGGGGAGGACAGTATCGCCGCCGCCGCGCTCGACCGCTTCTGCCTCAGCCTCGGTGCGGTCGCCGGCGACATCGCGCTGATCCAGGGCGGTTTCGGCGGCGTCGTCATCGCCGGCGGCCTCGGGCTGCGCCTCGCCGCGCACCTGCCGCAATCGGGATTTCGCCAGCGATTCAACGCCAAGGGCCGCTTCGAAGCGCTGATGGCGTCGATCCCGGTCAAGATCCTCACCCACCCGCAACCGGGCCTGCTCGGGGCGGCAGCGGCTTTCGCGCAGGAGCATCGCGTATGAACATCGACACGGTGATGCGACTCGCCCCGGTGATCCCGGTCATCGTCATCGACGACGCCGCGCGTGCCCGCCCGCTCGCCGAGGCGCTCGTCGCCGCAGGGCATCGCGCGCTCGAGGTGACGCTGCGGACCCCGGCGGCGCTCGAGGCGATCGCCGAGATGGCGCAGGTCGAGGGCGCGGTCGTCGGGGCCGGGACGGTTCTCAACGAGACACAGCTGGATCAGGCGGTTGCGGCGGGCGCGCGTTTCATCGTCTCGCCGGGACTGACCGAGCGCGTCGGGCGCGCGGCGATCGAGCGCGGCGTCGCCTTCCTGCCCGGGGTCGCGACCGCCGCCGACATCATGCGCGGGCTCGACATGGGGCTCGACCGGTTCAAGTTCTTCCCGGCGGTCGCGAGCGGGGGCATTCCGGCGCTGAAAGCGCTCGCCGCGCCATTCAAAATGGTGCGCTTCTGTCCGACCGGGGGGATCACCGCCGCGACCGCCGCCGACTGGCTCGCACTGCCGTCGGTGGTCTGCGTCGGCGGGTCGTGGATGGTCTGACCGCCTAACTCATTGATTCGGCCAGCTGCCGTCGAGATATTTGATCACCGCCGAAAAGTCCTTGGTGGCGCCGCCGCGCGCGGCGAAGGCTGAATAGAGTTCCTCGGCGCGCTCGCCCATCGGGACAGCGGCGTCGACCGAGTGGGCGGCCTCGACCGCGAGCGTCAGGTCCTTGAGCATCAGCGCCGCGGCGAACCCGCCCTCGTAATCGCGGTTCGCCGGCGAGG
>CAXTPH010000396.1:0-2016 GCA_964245955.1 uncultured Sphingomonadaceae bacterium
GCGGGTGCGGAACTTGCCGGTCGCCTTGTCGACCGCGGTGACGCGCATCAGCGGCCAGATGCGGTGGACGTCCTGGTCGATGTACGACCCGTCGGTCGAGGCGAAATACTTTTGCTCGTTGACCGAGAACAGCACCGAGTTGATGAAGTCCGCGCCGTTCGCCAGCGCCGCGGCGTTGACGTCGAGCAGCAGCGCCGCCTTCTCCTTGACCGGCACCGCCATCGCATTCTTCTTGATCGGCGCGCGCCACGACACCTCGCCGACGCCGGGCGTCGGGGCGAGCTGGACCGGGGCGGTCTGGTTGCGCGCGTTCGCCTTGGCGATCGCGGCGGCCTGCCGCGCGGCGGTGGCGACGCCGTCGGTCGTCATGTCGTTGGTCGCGGCAAAGCCCCACGCGCCGCCGGCGATGACGCGGATGCCGACGCCGATCGATTCGGTGTTGACGACATTCTCGACATGCGCGTCGCGCGTGACGACGAACTGGCGCAGGTAGCGCCCGACGCGGACGTCGCAGTAGCTCGCCCCCGCCGCGGTCGCCGCCTGCAGCGCCGCGTCGGCGAGCGTCTTCTTGACCGCGACTGCGATCGCGCCGTCCTGCAGCGCCTCGGCGGCGACGACCCGGCCGAACATCGAGGGAAGCATCAGGCCGCCGAGGCCGAGGCCGCCCGCGGTGAGAAAATCACGTCTGAGCAAGATCTGTCTCCGCGCGAAGGCCCCCGTGCGACCACGCACGATGCGCCTGTGTTACGAAAGGCAAGCGACCGCGACAAGAGCATCCGGTGCAACCATTTGGCTTGGCTCTACGTGTCGACCGACTTGGGTCAAGGCCGGAGCAGTCGAGCAGATCCTTGCTGGTTTCATTACCAGAACTGGCTCCCCGGCACGCCCTTGAACGGTCCGGCAAGGTCGCTTGTGATCCATCCACCGTAGAAGCCACCGGGTTGCGGCCGAACCCGTTCGCCGTCGACGAAGCAGCCGTCGAACACCGAGGCATAAAAAGCGAGATAGCCGGCGATTGCGGCGAATTCGGCCGTCGGCATGGCATACGCCCACGCGGCTTCGTGGACCGTCGTGCCGGCGATGGTCACATCGAAATAGCGCGCTGCCCCCTTCCATTCGCAAAACGATCCGCCCCGCGGCGAGCGGGTCACCGTGGCCCGCACGTCCTCGGGCGGAAAATAATAGGTCGGCGGATGGCTCGTCTCGATTGTCCGGACGGCTCGGCGGGTCTCGGCGACGATGCGGCCGCGATGCTCGATCCGCAGGTGGCGCGTGCTCGGCTGGGCGATCGACGGGCGGGGAAAAGCCCAGACGCTTTCCTGCCCCGGGCCGACTGGATCAGGCGTGATGGTCATGGGCATCAGATAGAGTGGAAGGAACCATCGGCTGTCAATCAAAGGACCGTGGATCCCGGCAGCGGCGATGCGGCGCAGGTCGGCCGCTCCCGAATTTCGGCTAGTGAACCTGCATGAGATCACCGCTGGTCGCACTCGCGCTCGCTTTCGGGCTCGCGCTCAATCTGTTGGGAACGACCGTCATGGCCACCGAAGAGCCGCCATTCACCGTCAAACTCAAGCAAAGCGATTTCGAGGTGCGGGACTATCCGTCCCTGGTCGTGGCCGAAGTTGCGGTGAAGGGCGACCGCAAGGATGCGGCGGGAAAAGGCTTCCGCCTCCTCGCCGGCTATATCTTCGGCGACAACACCCGCAGGCAGAAGATCGCCATGACCGCGCCGGTCATCCAGTCGCCGGCCGGGGAGTCGATCGCGATGACCGCGCCGGTGGTGCAGACCGGCGGCGACGGCGCCTGGGTGATCCGGTTCATCATGCCGCGCGGCTCGACGCTGGAAACGCTGCCGCGACCGAATAATCCCAGGGTGCTGCTTCACGCCGTGGCCGCAGCGCGCGTGGCGGTCGTCCGGTTCAGCGGGCTCGCCCGCCAGGATGATGTTACGGCGAAGACGCAGGCCTTGTCGCGGTTCGTCACCGCGCAGCATCTCCAGGCGGCCGGTTCGCC